>JBBQIG010000383.1:0-5685 GCA_038324715.1 Anaerolineae bacterium
CTTTAGCCTCAACTTGGTGGGTGAGACCGTGCGTAAGTTTATGAATACGCTCTGGAACACCTACAGCTTCTTTGTCACCTATGGCAACTTGGCTGAATGGACACCTAGCTTAGATTTCGCCGCACGTCCAGTTTCGAACAATCAACTGGATCGCTGGGTTTTGTCTGAATTGCATGAGTTGGTACGCGATGTAACGGTTGCGATGGATAACTATGATATTCCTGGCTACACCCGTCCGTTGGGTACCTTTATCGAAAACTTAAGCAACTGGTATGTGCGTCTAAGCCGCCGTCGCTTCTGGGATGGTGACCCAGAGGCATTGGCAACGTTACACGAGGTATTGGTCACCGTGAGCCAGTTGCTTGCGCCAGCCACTCCCTTTGTCAGCGAAGAGATCTACCAAAACTTAGTGGTCAAGGTAGATGCAGCCGCACCCAACAGCGTCCATCTCAGTCGATGGCCTGTGGTGAACCAGACACATATCAACGAACAATTGAATGTGGACATGGAACTGGTGCAAAGGGTGACAAGCTTGGGCCATGCGGCTCGCCAATTATCCAATCTCAAGGTGCGCCAACCGCTTGCCCAAGTGGTGGTACGCACCCGCACCACCGATGAACGTGCAGGGCTGTTGCGCCTGCAACGCTTTGTGCTAGATGAACTCAATGTGAAGACATTGGACTTTACCGATGCCGCGGGTGACTTGGTCGATGTTTCGGTCTTTCCATACCCCAAGCAGTTGGGGCAGAAGTATGGCAAAGGCTATCCCAAGATCCGCCAAGCCATAAGCCAGATGGATCAATTCGCCCTTGCCACCAGTTTGCAAGCGGGTGAAAGCGTGGAGATCGAAGCCGAGGGCGAAACCTATCTAATTGCCCCTGAAGATGTCGAGGTGCGCTCGGCCCCACGTCAAGGCTTTAGTGTTGCTGAAGCTGGTGGTTATCTGGTTGCAGTCACCACCGTTGTGGATGCAGCGCTTGAGCAAGAAGGCTATGCGCGCGAACTCGTGCGCCGCATCCAGCAATTGCGCAAGGATACCAACCTTGCCATCAGCGACCGCATCATCACCTACGTGGCAGACAGTGCCGCAGGGAACACTCCGGGCAACACTGCTGGGGAGACAGCGTCAACCAATGGAGATGGGCTGATCCATGAAATGCTCACCAACTTTGGCAGCTATGTGCGTGAGGAAACGCTGACCGTGGACTTGGTGCAAATTCACCCAGGCCAGGGCAACAGCATCCCTGCTCACCTGCCCAATGCCACCTTCGAGCTAGGCGATAGCCAAGTCACCATCGCCGTAGCCAAGAAGTAGTCGATTGAATCATTGGCCTGGAAGCATTGAGCTTCCAGGCCGATTGATGACCAAAATCTTGTGCTAGAATCAGGCGCAAGGTGGATATTTCGTGCTATACTCTTGTAAAGCACCTGTTATATCGAGCATGATCTGCCCTTGAATCAATTTTTCGTACTGTATATTTTCGTACTGTGTATTCCTGTGTACTAGATGGTCTCAATATTGTGGCGTCCAATAATCGTTTGCTAGCTATCCTACTATGCCGCTGCCCAATCTGCTTACGCGGGCCAGCATTCCGTTCACTTTTGGGCATGTATCCTGACTGCCCCAACTGTGGCATCCACTATGAGCGCGAGACAGGCTACTTCCTCAATGCCATGTTCTTTGCCTATGTCCTTGGCTTCCTCATCCTTGCGCCCACCATGCTCTATCTCTATATCCGCGGCGTCTCTATGCTTTGGTTTAGCGTGATCATCACCGCTGAGACACTTCTGCTCTGGCCTTGGGTCTTTCGCTATTCACGCGTCCTGTGGATGCACGTCGATCAATTGCTCGATCCGCGGCGTCCACCCACAACAGAGAACACGCCACCACTGGAACCCACGTCAAAAACGTCATCTATCCAAGCTGAATAGATCACTAAAGGGTATAGGGTATTGCACTAGACCATTGGGGAACTGGGCAGGTCGGAGACAACCAGCAGCACAAACAAGATAGCAGTAATCACTGGCCTCAAATACCAACGCGGCCCTCGTTGTGGTTGCTGGCTTGCCCAACGGAAATAGATGACCAGCCCAATCACCGCCAACAGAATCTCCGTTGCAAGCGCCATCCACGGATAGTTCCACAGCCCCAACCCCAACAGTGGCAAGTTGCCCACATTACCTGGTAGAACCGGCATATCTTGGCGATGCACCACCAAGTCCAATACCCAGTGCGATGCGCTCAACAGCCCCATAGTCCATGCAGCCCGTTCTGTTTTCCACGCCGCTTTGCCAATCGCAAACATGATGGCGGCAATCATCAACGCGCCAACGACAGAATGCGTGTAATAGGCATTGATCACAGATTGCCCATAGGAGGCTGGCGTAATACTCTCTAGCCCCAACAAAAGCATCGGGAGAACGGCGATATCCATCGCTTGTGAAGAAAGCATCATGGCCCAAATGGGAACCTCAGGGGCAGAAGGCTTTGCAGCGGCGGCAACGCCAAAATGACCAAGCACCATTTCGATAGAGTCCTTTCCCCTCTCACTGATAAATTTGGCGCAATGACAGTGAGCCGTACAGAAAAAACAGGCACAAAATTAGGCACAAATCGAAGATAGATGAGCGGTTACGCCAACGGCGTAATCACACAAATTGGATCATAGCAATGGGTAGCTTACAGCTGCAAACATAGCCTGGCACCATAATTCAATTCGCTACACAGCAAGCAGCATGGATAGACAAAGCAATTGCTTTGCAGCCCTATATCACATTGTCATTCATGCCTATTGCGCGTATGATTGCATTATGAATTCTTCAAGCTATCAGGCACTGGTTGTGCGCGAGAGAGCCAACGGCTTTAGCCGTCAAGTCGAAAGCTGTGCCATCGCCGATCTCCCCCCCGGCGACGTGCTGATCCAGGTGCAGTACTCATCGCTAAATTACAAGGATGCTCTTTCTGCCTCTGGCAATCGCGGCATCACCCGTCGCTATCCCCACACTCCTGGCATTGACGCCGTGGGTACGATAGTGGAAAGCGCCGATCCTGCTTTGCAGCCAGGGGACATGGTCATCGCCAGTGGCTATGACTTGGGCATGAATACATACGGAGGCTTTGGGCAATATATTCGTGTGCCTTCTACTTGGGTTGTCCCCCTGCCATCCACACTAGATGCGCGTACCAGTATGGCGCTGGGAACGGGCGGCTTTACCGCTGCGCTCTGTCTACACAAGCTAGAAGCAGCAGGTTTACATCCAGCGCTAGGTGATGTGTTGGTCACGGGGGCTACCGGCGGCGTGGGCAGTGTCAGCGTTGCCCTCCTTGCCAAGCTGGGCTATCGCATAGTTGCCGCCACTGGCAAGCTAGACCAAGCACCTCTGCTCCATGCCCTGGGCGCAGCAGAAGTAATTCACCGCAACACCCTCGAAGAAGGTGCAGAAAAAGCCTTGCTCAAACAGCACTGGGCGGCAGTGATCGACACCGTAGGGGGGCCAATTTTGGCGGGTGCGCTCAAGTCTACCACGGCCAATGGGTGGGTCGCAGCCTGTGGCAATGTTGCCTCACCCGACCTAGCTCTCACAGTCTATCCCTTTATCCTGCGTGGCGTGAGCTTGCTGGGTATAGATGCAGCCAATTGCAGCTTGACCCTCCGTCGCCAGTTGTGGGAAAAATTGGCAGATGCGTGGCGACTTACGCTGCCAGAGAACGTTTTGACCTACACCGATTTAGCTGGACTCCCCACAGAAATCGATAAAATGTTACAAGGACAACACATCGGGCGCATCGTCGTGGATCTATGGCATGAACGGCAGCAAGACCAAGCACCTCAACACGCAGAGAGTCATTCTTAATGGAACCCTCTGCACGTCACGCCACCTTAATTTATAACCCCAGGGCAGGATTTTGGGATTGGGGCGCTGTTATTGGCAAAGTGGTCAAATCTTGGGCGGCTGAAGGCTGGACGCTAAACATTGAGTCTACCCGCTACACAGGACATGCCACCGAGTTGGCGCGCAATGCCGCCGCCGCCAATCATCGCCTTGTCTTTGCCGCAGGTGGGGATGGCACCCTCAACGAGGTTGCCAATGGACTAGTCGGAACAGCGTCGGTGATGGCACCTATGCCAGTGGGAACCGCCAACTCCTTTGCCAAAGAGATAGGCTTACCCCGTCCCAATGTCCTTTATCCCGACTATCTACTGGAAGTTTCCCAAGCCCTCATGCGTGGGCGCGTGCAAGCATTGGACGTTGGCTATGCGGAAGGCAAGGGTGATCTGCCAGGACGTTATTGGTTGCTATGGGCAAGCATGGGCATTGACAGCTTTGTGGTTGACCAAATTGAACCGCGACCTCGTTGGTTTAAATACCTGGGTACTGCTGGCTATGCGGCACGGGCGTTGTCATTCGTCCCCCAATTCAAAGGCATCCAGGCAACCGTCACCGTGGATGAGAAGACCATAGAAGGAGAATTCCTGCTGGTCAACGTCAGCAACTGTCGCATGTGGGGTGGGGGCGAATTCAAATTAAATCAGCAAGCAGTGTTGGATGATGGCTTATTCGAGGTGTTTCTTTTCCGTGGCAAGCATTGGCCCCGCTTGTTTAGCTATGGGCTAGAGATCACGCGCAAAGAGCATTTGAACAATCCAGATGTCACCATGCTGGTAGGCAAGCAAGTAACCATTGCCACCACCCTGCCCACGCCTTACCATCTTGATGGCGAACCAATGGGAGAAACGCCCTTTACCACCAGCATACGCCCCGCAGCGTTGCTCTTGTTGGCTCCCGACAGCACACCCACAGGCTTATTCACATTGCGTGGGCAACCCCTAGAACTCTGACTATCTAGGATGCCGACTGCTCTAGAACGCTGACCACGGCTAGACTTACGCATGTAGTACAGAGAACAGAGTGAGCGATGAGCCTCAAGTCACTTCTCTTCAATGAACTTCCACCAAGTCACCCCACGGCTTCAATCACCTACTTCACCCTACTTCACCGGCATTGCCGTTAACCCTGGAAAGTTAGGAATTTTATGCTAGAACCGTGGCAGTGGGCAATCGCAGCCCTCGCCGCCTATTTGGTCGGCGTCTCCAAAACGGGCATTCCCGGCCTCGGTGTCCTCTCCGTAGCCCTCTTTGCCAGCGTCCTCCCCGCCCGCGAATCCACTGGCATCGTCCTCGTCATCCTCATCGCCGCCGATGTCGTCTCAGTGCTCGCCTATCGCAGCCAAGCCAGTTGGCCCCACCTTTGGCGACTCATGCCCTGGGCAGTGGTTGGCATTGTCATCGGCTGGCTGATCATGGGGCGCATCGACAACTTGACCACCCAGCGCTTCATTGGTGGTATCCTTGCACTCATCGTCATCGTTCAGGTTGAGCGCAGATGGCAAGCGCAAAAAGCGTTGGCAAGGGCTACAGCGCAAAGCACAGTAGTTAACTCCGCATCTCTTGCCACTAACATTCCCACTGATATTACCACCGGCACTTCCACCAATGACCAGCGCATACACCCTGTTTTGGCCCCCCTTGCAGGAGTCAGTGCGGGAATCACCACCATGGTCGCCAATGCCGCCGGGCCAATCATGGTACTTTACCTGTTGGCAATGGGTCTGCCTAAAATGGCCTTTATGGGCACAACTGTATGGTATTTCTTCATCCTCAACCTCATCAAAATTCCGTTTAG
>JBBQIG010000384.1:0-5675 GCA_038324715.1 Anaerolineae bacterium
GTTGGGTCTGAACCTGATTGTCTTGACCGCCACGGCACTGGGCGTGTTGTTGAGCATCAACTACATTCCCCAGATCACCCGTCAGGTAGGCGAATATTATGCGCTGCTGATGTTGACTGCTTCGGGCATGATGATGATGGGTACAGCGACTGACCTGATTATCGTCTTCCTTGCGCTTGAAATCTTCTCGTTGGCGCTCTACATTCTTTGTGGTCTGCACCGCGCGAATATACGCAGCACCGAGGCGAGCCTCAAGTACTTCTTGCTGGGTGCATTTGCCAGCGGCTTCTTTGTCTATGGCGCAGCGCTCATCTACGGTGCAGCCGGTAGCACGCAGTATGCTGTAATCGCCAGCACGTTAGCAGCGGGCGCAGGCAATCCAGCCTTGCTCTACCCAGGCATGGCCCTCTTATTTGCGGGCTTCGCCTTCAAGATCAGCCTTGTGCCTTTCCACATGTGGACACCCGATGTCTATCAAGGCGCACCCACGCCTGTTACCGCCTTTATGAGTGTGGGAACAAAGGCGGCGGGCTTTGCCGCCTTTATACGTCTGTTGATGGAAGCCGTCCCCACGCAACAACCCACTTGGGGCTGGGCACTGGCGATTTTGGCAGTCTTGACGATGACGCTGGGAAATTTGGCAGCATTGCGCCAGACAAGCCTCAAGCGCATGTTGGCCTATTCCAGCATCGCCCACGCTGGGTATATCCTAGTTGGGTTAGTTCCTGGCACAATGGAAGGTGCCGATGCAGCACTCTTCTACCTATTTACCTATGCCTTTATGAACATTGGAGCCTTTGCCATCGTTGTAGCGTTAGAAAAGGCCGATGCCGAGGATCCGCTGCAGAATCGTGCGGCAGGCATTGCCGACCGTTGGCCTTTGTTGGCCTTTACCATGGCAATCTTTATGTTCAGCCTCAGTGGTGTGCCCCCGCTGGCGGGCTTCTTTGGGAAGTTCTTCGTCTTCAAAGCAGCAGTAGATGGCGGCTGGGTCTGGTTGGCAGTAATCGGCATGCTCAACAGCGCCATCAGTCTTTACTACTATCTGCGTGTCACTGTTGCCATGTATTTCGAGTCTTCCACCGAAGATACCGCAGTGCGTCGAGAAAACAGCTTTCTGCGTATCGGCGTAGTTGTCGCCGCCATCTTCACAATTCTAATTGGCATCTACCCCGGTCTATGGGTAGGTATCTTCCAAGTGGGATTAGGTAGCTAGCTTCGTCAGTTGTAGTTGCTTTACTAAAATCAAAAACGGGCTGGCTCCCATGGGAAACCAGCCCGTTTTTATTCCATCGTCCTACTATAGATCTCATACTGTAGATGATAGCAGCAAAAGGTAAGCATCAGGTTCAGGTTCAAGAGCCTACTGCGATCGGAATCTCATCCTCAGCACGCCAGCAAACACCCAATACGTTGCGCCCCAAAAGAGCGGGACATAGGGAAATGCCGCTTTACCCCAAATCACCATCAGTGCAAACGACCCCAACGAAACGATAACACCCAACACGATGTAGATACGCGTGCGATGCAGCCAGGCATAAGGCAGAAAATGGCCTCCACCAATTGCCCCAAATACCGCCGGCACGTATGCAGGATTCAATTCATAGACAATGATCACCGCAGGCAACGCAAGCACCTGCGTCATTGCCATCTGGATGGACAGCGTGCGTAGCGGGTTATCTTCCGCCATCGGTGGAAAACCCATCACCCGCTCCAAGGCAAAGGCGAGTGGCAATGCCACACCTCCCTGGAACAGCACAACCAGTGCCGCTATGTCTTGTGGCAAAAAGAACGCCAGCACTCCGGCAATCAACAATGTCGTGCCATACGCAATCAGAAACGCAATGCCCCCGCCAGAGCTACGTGTTGCATCTGTTCGAGCTACATCAATATCATGCATGATATTCTCCCGTTGCCCATGCCTGCAAATAAAAAGTGCCAACTCTCCAGCAGGGAATTGGCACTTGAGTGTACATAGAGCAGCGAACAACGACAAAGAAAAACTATTCCTCGTCTGTTTCCTCTTCCTGACTTTCGTCCTGTCCTTCGCCCTCGTCTTCTTGTTCCTCACCCACTAGCTCTGGCTCAACATCGCCTTCGACGACAGGCTCTTCAATTACCTCAACGCGTGGAGCAATCATGGTGAAAAGATTCTCGGTTGCGTCATCCAGATATTCCACACCAGCAATCTGGGGCAGATCACTGACGGTGATTGGGTTGTCCATACTCAAACCAGTGATGTCTACTTCAATACTAGAAGGAATATCACCAGGAAAGGCTTCAATTGCCACCATATCCAAGCCGTTCATCACCATCAGCCCACCCTCCAAAGCTTCTGGCGTGCCGACCCCAACAATTGGCACATTGACATGCTGCTTTTCAGACATGTTGACAGAATAAAGATCAACATGAACGAAGGCATGGGTCACAGGATGACGCTGAATTTCACGCACCAGCACATTGTGAGATTCACCGCCTTCTACGTCCACCGAGACCAATTGCGAGAAAGCGCCATGATGCAAGGCGGTCTCCAAATTGCGAGAAGTTATTTGCAAATTAACCGGCTCGATTTTGTTGCCATAAACGACCACAGGGACTAACCCCTGCCTGCGCAGTTGACGCACCTTACGCCCGGTCAAGGTACGTGGCTGTGCATCTAATTTTATTTCCGACATAGACCTACTCCTCTGAACAAATCAATTCTAGGATAACAGAATTTTATTTACACATTCTTACGCCGTGGCGCAGCCTTTTTTGCGGGCGCACGGCGAGAAAATATCGTACCTAAACCAATCAGCGCAGCGCCCAGCCCAAAGCCAGCCGCCAAAGCCGACCACAGGGTAAAGACAGTCTGCACATTCCCTTGCACCTTACCAGCAGCCAACAACACTGTGCGCACTTCCTGAGCATTCACGCGGCTAGCTACTACCAGAGGTGTCAAAGAGTCCGTAAGATGTGCTTCACGGGCAATAGTCACACCGAGTAGGCTGTCGTGTGTTTCCAGCGACCCAGCACTCACCATACCAGCAGCCGCATTTTCCATATGCACAGCATGTGCCTGGATTCGGCCTGCTGACGATGCCTGCATCTTCACTTGGCCCGCGTCAATCTGACCCGTAGCACTGCCAACAAAGGAGACTGTCTTGCCGTGGAGGCGATCACTCGCCGCTGCGGCAACATCATCTAGTGGATTGTTTTGTGGTTCACGTTCTACTTCAGCCATGATTTCCTTTCCTTTCAGCACCCAAGTGATGCCGAAAAAAGGCACAAAGAGTATTATATCTGCGTGGACGCACCTGGTCAATTTTGCGTACGTCTGACATGCTCTGCTTCTGCCCCCTACGAATTGCTCCACCCTCTCTGCTCTATGATACCATGCTCGCCATGACAGCGCATGCCACTCGTCACCTTCGCCACAACAAATTTCCTCCACCCATGCGCGGCCTATGGTTTGCCATTGCTTCTGTCATACTACTCGCCGGATTCGTTGGCATACGCGGGTCATCACCACTGGCTGCGCCCGTTGTACTGGCTGCACCCACGGCGGTGGAACAGATCGGCCCAGGGACAGTCGCCACGCTCGACAGCCAGCCCTTTGTCTATAGCCCTGGCTGGAAAGTGACACCACAAGGTGCTGATCCTGGCGAGCCTGTCGACTCCTGGATGCAACCCTCTGGCGTGGTCACTTTTACCTATACAGGAAACGATCTGCTCTTACAATTGGCTCCCGGTGACTACTGGGGCTATCTCTATGTCACCGTGGATGGACTTCCAGCCAATCAGTTGGCACTGATCCCCGGCAATCTCAACCAACAAGCACAACCCGCTGGTTATCGCACTCTCTATGCGCCAGAGTATGCCCCGAAATTGCAGCCTCCCGACTCACAATGGGTATGGGTACACCGTGCTACAGGTGGTACAGGTGAGATTAATTTGCCGCAAAGCCACACGGCTAGGGTTGAAATCTGGCGCGGATGGGGACAAACGCCCCTGCGTGCCGTGGCGGTGGATGCACAAAGCCAACCCGGTCTCCCACGTTGGCCCTTTGTTGCGCTGCTCGTCGTGGGCATTGGCACAATGGCACTCACTTGGCCCACAGGACGCATCCCTGGCTACACCAGCGCCACCAATCTGCTCACCTGGTTCACCCATCCCGTAGGCAATCCGCGCTCCCGCGCACTGTTGGCGCTACTGGGCATGCTGATGATAACAGGAGCAATTTTATTCCGCATTTGGTGGTTAGGCCCAGCAGGATTGGCATTACTAGGCTATGCCTCGCTGCGCCAGCCAACCTTATGGGCTGCGGCACTGCTCTTTGCCTTGCCCTTCTATTTCAGCCAGACACTCCCCATTTTGCCCACACGCGCCACCAACCTGATCGACATTGGCGTCTTGGGGGGTCTGGTCGTGGCAGCAAGCGCATGGCTCATGCGCCCTCCCACCACTCAGCATTCCACCTACAACCCTGCTCTCTACAAACGCAGCCTTGCCCATCCGCTCTTCTGGATCATGGCGTTGACAGGATGGGCACTCGTCGCCACCAGCGCGGCAAGCTATGGCGATGTTGCCCTGCGCGAATGGCGCACAGTCTTTCTGGCAGCAGCCCTCTTTGCCTTACTCCTAAACGCCTGCCGCAATGATGCTTCTGCACCCTGGCTGTTGCTCATTGCATGGATCGCAGGGGGTGTTGCCATTGCCTTAATTGGCTTGGGGCAATTCGCCACCGATGCCATGCTCATTGAAGCAGAAGGCGTCCACCGTGTACGCAGCCTCTATGGCTCGCCCAACAACCTAGCCCTCTACCTGGAGCGCACCCTCATGCCCACGCTGGCGTTGGGGCTTCTCTTACCCAATGGCAAACGCCGTTGGCTTGCACTATTGGCGGCAGCGCTACAAGGGGGCGTGCTCTTATTAACCTTTAGCAAGGGTGCATTGATTCTAGGGCTACCCGCAGGATTGGGTACGCTCTGGCTTGGCGGGCTTTTTGTGTTAAGGCGACAGGCAGCGTCTACACGTCCACTCTGGTGGCTGGCAGCGGCAGCAGGAGTGGCTCTACTGGCACTACTTCCCTTCTTGGGAACTGAACGTTTCCAAAGGCTGTTAGACTTTAACTCTGGCACCGGCTTCACCCGCCTACAGCTTTGGCGCAGTTCCCTGCAAATGGCGCTTGACCATCCGGGATTTGGCGTTGGCCCCGACAATTTCCTCTACGCCTATCGCAGCCAGTATATCCTGCCTGCAGCATGGCAAGAGCCAAACCTGAATCATCCTCACACCTGGCTACTTGATTGGTGGACGCGGCTGGGAATCATCGGCATGGTGCTGGGACTTGGCTGGTGGGCAACAGGGTTGCGTGCCAACTGGCAGCGCTTACGCAACACGCTCGACAACAGAGAGCATAATCGGCGCACCTATGCAGCCATCTGGCTCGGTCTCCTGGCTGCATCCATAGCCGCGCTTGCTCACGGACTCATCGACCTCAGCTATGCCGTCCCCGATCTCATGTTGGTCTGGGTACTACTCACCATGCTCCCCACCATAGCCCCAGAAAACTCACTCGCAAACTCACCAGCAACTTCCCCAATCAAAAAGCCCAACCCCCACTAGTGTTCTGTCATGCATGAAATGATGGAAATAAATCGGTGCCCGGACCGGCATTTATCTCTGAAAAAAAC
>JBBQIG010000385.1:0-5669 GCA_038324715.1 Anaerolineae bacterium
AGGCAGCTTTGATTCAACGCGGCACATGTGAATTCAGCCTGAAAGTGTACAATGCCCAACAAGCTGGAGCAGAGTTCGTCGTCATCTACAACCATGCCCTCGGCGGTGATGACCTGATCAGCATGGGCGCAGGTGCGCAGGCTGACCAAGTAACCGTATCCTCCATTTTCATTGGCAACACCGATGGTCTTGCGCTGGTCGATCAATATACGTCCAATCCAGCCGCAGCGATCATTCGCGTAGATACCTTTGCCTTCCAGCTAGGTAGCGAACCTGACCGCATTATTGCCTTTAGCAGTCGTGGGCCGGGTGTTGGCAACACATTGAAGCCCGATATTGCTGCCCCAGGTGTCAACATCTTGGCACAAGGCTACGCGCCGAATGCTGAAGGCGAAGCACGTCACTTGGGCTATGGGCAGGCATCGGGAACCTCAATGGCCTCGCCTCATGTTGCGGGTGCTGCGGCACTTTTACTAGATGTGCATCCCACGTGGTCACCCGCCTATATCAAGTCTGCCTTGATGTCTACCGCCAAATATCTTGATATCTACTTGGCAGATGGTGTAACACCGGCACAGCCCCTGGATATGGGCGCAGGACGGCTGGATCTAACCAACGCTGCTGACCCAGGCGTAATCCTCGACCCACCCAGTGTCAATTTCAGCACAGTCCCCTCTGGCACACAAGAGATTGTCACAGTCACGGTGACCAGTGTGGCGGATGCTGCCGAAACCTATAACCTGAGTACGCTCTACACAGGGGGTGGCTTCACAGCAACAACAAGTTTGCCTGGTTTCACGGTCGAACCCGCCTCCCTGAGCCTTGCGCCGGGTGAAGCAAAGAGCATCACAGTTACCTTCAGCGCAACTCAAAGCCAGGGAATTGGTGAAAACCAGGGCTACATCATTTTGGATGGCCCCACCCACGATGCCCATCTTGCTACCTGGGCACGTGTGATCCACGAGACCCCGCTAGCCGATGTGCTCATTCTCGACGCCGACTTTAGCAATGTTGTAGAGGCTTGGCCTGATGCCCTTTGGTATTACACCACTGCCCTTGATGAGCTAGGCTACACCTATGCAATCGTGAATTACGACTCCGAAGATCTGCCTGATACGGCAACTCTTCTCTCCTATCGAGCGATCGTCTACTTCACAGGCGAAAACTATGAGCCGCTGGCGGGCTTGAGCATCGAAGAGACCGACACTTTGATGGAATATCTCAACAATGGCGGTGCGCTGATTGCAATGGGTCAAGACTTGGCATCGACCTTGAATATGGCCAAAACAGATTCCAGTGTTGGGAATTTCTTCTACAACTTTGGATTAGGCGCAAATTGGATTCAGGATAGTGTTACCAACTTTGAGACGCCTAGCCAAGCGGTCATACCCACCGACGATGCGCCACCCGTCTTCCAGGATCTAGTCATTGATCTCACCCAGCCGCGCTTCTATGAAAGCACAGGGGAGCTTTCTGGCGATGAGGAAGTGCCACCCGTGGTCACAGAGACCTCTGGCGAGTTCACCTTCCGTCATGAGGTAGATACGAACATTACAGAATTCTCTGTCACCGTGATTTCGACGCCAACCACCCCAATTACGGTCACAGGCGCACACATACATGTCGGTGATGAGGGTGTCAACGGCCCTGTCATTCGCGATCTGGCAGCCACTGCCGGGCTGACCTTACCGGTCTTTGTCACGGACAGCCTGACATTTAGCGGGATCGTTACGCCAAGCCTTAGCCCGGCTGAAATCGCACAAGCTTTGGATGGCGGGCTTTACATCAACGTCCACACCACAGCCAACCCTGGTGGCGAGGTGCGCGGCCAAATTGAACCAGAACCGGTAGGGAATCAGGTGTACATGGACGAAATCGACAACCGCGCCCATGACGGTTCAGAAGACCCAACAGGCACCGATAGTTCCTATCCAGGGGATCCAATTCTCCAATACCCTGGAATCTACAACATAGTCGATGGCACAGTGGGTATGGTGCATCGTGCCCAGCCCTCCCTTGAAGTTCCAGGCACGACCTATGAAGGACGTAGCGCCTACACAACCTTTGGGCTGGAAGGCGTGCACAACGGCTTCAGTCCGTCGTTTGGCATCACACCCACCACGCGATCTGAACTATTAGGAACGCTGTTGGATTGGGCCTGGTCTGAACCGTCTGCGGTCGTGATCACCAACACAACACCTGCCAATGCCAGCGAGTTGACCATTCTCACAGCAGGACTCGTGACTGGTACAGCCGTTAGCTATCGCTGGGACTTTGGTGATGGCACACCCTACACGGCTCCATTTGCAACACCAGAAGCAAGCCACACCTACCAGTGTGGGGAATATACCGTACGCGTTGAGATCACAGATATCTATGGCAACGTCTCCATTGGTAGCCAAGAGATAGAACTGGATGAGATCTGCAACGTGCCGCCTCCAGGACCGGAGTTACAACTGCCATGGATCAACAACTCTGAGCCGATCACACCGTAAGCAGATGAAACTCAAGGACACCAGTCGAAGAAGTAAATGAGGTAGGCACTGTCGTCACGTAGGATCAAGAGTAACAGAAGAGCGCCGGGGGCATGAAGCCCTCGGCGCTCTTCTGTTATGCATTCTAGAGTTTAATCGCAATAGATACGATTTAAGCAAAAAGCGATTTATTCACCCATTTGCCAAGTATGCACAAACGCCTCTTGTCTACCTTCGTAGGGAAAGTAATTTCGAGGCAAGGGTTTGCGCCACGCCACAATCTGATCAATCGCCTCTTGGGGTGACGCGCCGTGGCGAATGAGGTAACAGCCCACAATTGTGCTGGTACGCCCATGTCCACCCCAGCAATGGAGATAGACCGCTTCACCCGCGGCAATAGAGGCATCAATACGATCCAAGATTGTCCTCACCACTGAACGTTCGGGAACGCTCCCATCAGGAAAACCGAGCTGCAGACACTCGACTTCCAGCCCGCGCTCTGCTGCCATCTCTTGCAACACGGGTTCATAGAGGTCAAAGGCTCGCCCACCGGCACCTGTTTCCTCGCTTGGGATCAAGTTGATCATCCGCTTTATTTGGCAATCCAGCAAGCCCTTGAGCTTTTCGTTGCGCTCCTGTTGTTCGAGTGAACCAGGATAATGACCCACACAAAAAAGAGGCTCGCGAACCCAATAGCTCTGTTCAAAAGGTACTTGAATTACACCACGAATCATGGCACGATCTCAAACGAATCGCGTGCATACTTCTGCACAGCATCGTGATCAAGTTCAACACCCAGACCAGGGCGATTCGGCACCACAGCCCCACCATCACGATATTGCATGCGCTGCTTCACCAACGTATGCTCGCGCACCCACTCGCTACACAAATCACTCGCCATCAAGCAGTTGCGCGCGCAAGCCGAGGCGTGCAAACGTAAATGTTGCAAGACCCCCATCTCAATCGAACTGCCATGCCAACAGTCCTTGCTAAAGAACTCAGCAGCTTGAGCCATGTGCAAAAACTCTGTCACCGAACCACCACCCAAGTTATAGGCATCGGCAATTTCCTCACGCAGGGCATGGCGGAACCAGTCGGAGCGGCGTGGGTGGCAGATAATCGTCATGGGGCCAATCTGCCGAGCGCGTCGCCAGTCATCCTCCACCGTAATCGGAAAAGGATCTTCAATCTGAATCAGACAGTCGAGCTTGGCAAGCTGATCAAAATAACGTGCCCCCTCGCGCATTGAACGCCACGCATACATGGGGTCAATGGTAAAACGAAATTCGGGGGCAACATCTTGTGCCACAGTCAAAATGGACTTTACCGTGTCACCCATGCTGTCACACTTCATCTTGATCCCGCGCAACCCTAGCCCTTGTGCTTCCTGCACCAGTGCGCCCAATGTCGCTGCCGAAGGCCGATTGGCCCAAAAATCAGCAGAGACTACATCGCGCACCGCACCACCCATCAGCCGGTGCGCGGGCAACCCCGACGCCTTGCCCACGGCGTCAAACCAAAGTGATTCCAACAGGAAATAATGTTTGCCCTGTGCGGCTTCCCACGACCAAAAAGGGTAGCTCATTGGCAATCCATTGGCGGCACGCGGCTGCATCCATGCCGTAGCAGGGGATGTGTCAAGCAAGTTGCGCCCCAGCAGATCGCGCAGGGTTGCCTCGACAACGTCTTGCGGGGTGCCGCGGTCGGCTTCACCCACGGCTACAAAGCCATCCGAGGTGACACCCTCCACTAGAAAGATTGGAATTTCGGGCCAACTTAGGTTGTCACGATAAAGCGCACCCGTGGTAGTGGGTGCGGAGATAATATCCTGGCGTGCAGGAACAACCACTTTCCAAACACGAAACTTGGTAAAAGTGAGTGAAGGCATGGGGTTGTAGTTCCGTTCTAGGCAAAGGTGAGTGGAGTGGATTTAGTCATCGTCATCATTATCTCGGTCATCATCATTATTACCTCGGTCATCATTCTTGCGTTCTCGGTTGTCATCATCATCGTTGCTGTCGTCACTATCATCACCACGATTGCGCCCCCAATCAAAACTAGAGGGGGTATGCTCTTGGATATAGTATGCCACACATTTGCCTTGATTATCGAAGCCTCTCTCTTTCCATCCCTTATCTTTGCACTGCTCCACATCTGCCACAAAAGCCTTGATCGCCTTCGCTTGCTCCTTGCGGTCACCACGCCATTCCAAATTGTCCCACTCAAGCTTGCTCCAGTCCACACGATCCCACTCTACATCATCCCAATTGAAGTTTTCCCAGCCGACACGTCCCCAATTGAAACTTTGGCGACCATTACGCTTGGATTCCTTCTCTTTTTCTGGCTCCTGCTCTTTTGGCTTCTTATCCTTTTTGTCGTCATTGCTGTTGTTATTGCTGTTGTTATTGCCATTGTTGTTGCTGTTGCCGCTATTACCGTTATTGTTACTGCTGTCATCAGCTTCACCATCACTGCTAGATTGCGGATCTGACCCGTCACCTTGATAGACAACTGGCAACAGCACCCCATTTGGTTCTGGCTCTAGCTCTGGCTCTGGAGCAAAAGTCAAAGTCATCGGCTCACTACCCAAAGAGACCACCACAGGGCTTGCCTCTCCTTGAAAATAGTTCCATCCAGCACCCACTTTGAGTACCACTGCGCCATAATCAGAATGAACGCCTAAATTGGGGAATTGAGCCAGCAATGTCGCCAGCGGTTGTGCGTTACCCGCGGCGGCATGTGCAGCAACAGGCCCACCTGTTGCCCACCATTTACCTTCTAGCGTATCCCAACATTGCCATCCACCTTGCACCACCGCCCCATTATCGGCAGGCGTATAGACCAGCCGTCCTTGCCAACTGCGGTCATCATCAGTTACGTCTGCATCCAGGTTGAGTTGCAGCATCACCGCATAGGGGAGCGTGCTATCAATCAAACGGGTGCAATAGCTCAATTCACTCAGTTGTGAAAGGGATTGCCCTGCCAACGCCGGGTTGTAGAGTTGCAGCGCGAGTGCCTGCATGGTTGAGCTAAGTGCGAAGTGTGCAACAACATCCGCAGGAGCATCCCCCGTGGTTTCCGTCCATGTGCCACTCGCCGCCGGTGCGCCCGGTTTGCTTTCATCCACAAAACGCCACTCATCACCCAAAGGGCCGACAGCCGCCAGCGGCGCGGCAAAGGCGGTTGCGGATTGCA
>JBBQIG010000386.1:0-5666 GCA_038324715.1 Anaerolineae bacterium
GATTACTTTGTGACGCAAGGCATTCTGCTGCTGCTAATTGTCTCCATCGCCCTGTCGATGTTGATTATGGACTTCATCTATCCACTACTTGACCCGCGCGTGCGCTATGGGAGAGAACAATGAACGCCCAGGCTGTCGCCCCTAACTTAGCAGTTCCAGAACGTACTCGAGCGTCGCGGCAGATCAACTATATGTTGATCAGTGGCAGCATTATCATGTTGGCGATCATCCTCTTTGGATTGATTGGCCCCTGGTTCTATGACATTGAGAGAGCAAAAGTGGGGGCGGTGATCCCCAGCCAAGCCCCTAGCTGGGAATATCCCCTTGGCACGGATGTGCAGGGAAGCGACATACTGGCAGTTCTTATCTTGGGAACCCCACAAACGCTCAAGATCGGGCTGATCGCTGGTTTTGTGGGGTTGGGGATTGGCATTGTCTTGGGCTTAATCTCCGGCTACTTTGGCGGTGTGCAAGACACCGTGGTGCGTATTGTCACCGATGTCTTTCTCACCATCCCAACCTTAGCAATCCTGATCGTGGTAGCCTCCTCCATTCGCGTACTCAGCATTGAATCAATGGCGCTGATTGTAGCCTCTCTTGCCTGGATGGGGCCCACGCGCACCATTCGTTCCCAAGTTTTGAGCTTGCGCGAGCGCCGCTATATCCAGATGGCGCGTATCTCTGGGCTGAACGACATGGAGATTATCTTCACCGAAATCCTGCCCAACTTGATCCCCTACATCGCGGCGACACTGGTGCTCTCCATTTCATCGGGCATCCTGGCAGCTATCGGGTTAGAGGTGTTGGGTCTTGGACCATCCCACCTCCCCTCATTGGGCATGATGATCTTCTGGTCACAGTTTTACGATGCCATCTTCCGCGGCATGTGGTGGTGGTTTGTTCCTCCCATTGTGGTCTTGATCTTGATCTTTGTGGGACTCTTCTTGATGGCGACAGGACTAGATAAAATCTCTAATCCGCGCTTGCAGAAGCAATAACGTCCAAAGAAAGTGCTTATCACTCTGTTAATTAACTCGCTCAACTCTCTTGCTCAACAAGATAGAAAGCATTGCATTCAATGACGACCTTTGGCTTTTGTGCGCCGATTTTTGCCAGCGCAGGGGATGCCCATGTGCGCACGCCGTTGCTGGAACGGGTGGATATGGGGGATTTGAAGGAGAGCGTACTGGCGGCAGAAGCGTGGGGCTATGACTCAGTCTGGGTGGCAGACCATCTGATCCTGGGGGATGAAGGCTCTATCTTGGAGGGGTGGACGACGCTGGCAGCGCTGGCGGGCATCACCTCACGCATTCGTCTCGGCCCCATTCATTTGGCACAACGATTTCGCCATCCTGCCATCTTAGCCAAAATGGTAGCCACTCTTGATTTTATCTCGGAGGGGCGCTTTGAATTTTTCTATGACCCCTATGCGGGAACAAAGCCCGAAGCGGATGCCTATGGGCTACCGGTGGAGAGTGAAGACGAGGCCGTTGCTCGCTTTCAGGAGTCGATCCAACTCATTCAAACGATGTGGAAGGAAGCTAGACCCACCTTCCAAGGTCGCTACTATTCTCTTGATGGCGCAGTCTGCAATCCCAAGCCCGTGCAGCAGCCGGTACCACTCTGGCTTGGCACTGGCGGGGGGCCGCGACCCGATGAGCGTCCGCTGGTGCAGAAGATGCTGCCATTGATCGCCCGTTATGCGGATTGGTACAACATTACACCTGTGACGCTGGACGCGCTGGCGCGCATACTGCCCCTGTTACAACGTGCGTGCGAGCAAGAAGGTCGAGACTATAACACCCTGGGCAAGTCACTTGAAACGCAAATTCTGATTGCAGAAACACCGGATCAAGTAGCGGCGTTACAGGCCCAGATCACAGCCAGAAATCCTCAACGCTATCAAGATTGGGGCCCACTGACTGAGCAGTTCATTATTGGGGATGTACCTACGGTGATCCGCCGGTTGGAGGAATACACCGGCATGGGCATCGATTGTTTTATGTTGTGGTTCATGGATTACCCGGCGCGTGATGGCATGCGGTGCTTTGCCGAACAGGTTATGCCCCACTTCCGTAGCGCGCAGTAAGTAGATGGCACGGCAGTAATTCCTCCCACCTAAAATTACTGCCACATTTATGCGTTTCTCGATTTACCTGTATCAACTGATTCAATCTAACCAAAGGAGAAGTATCAATGTTGTCCCGATTCAAACAAAGAGTAGGATCTCGCAAGAGATCATGGCAAAGAAAGATAGAACTCACAGTAGCAGTTTCCCTGATACTGGCCCTTCTTACAGCCTGTGGCGGCGCAGCTGTCGCACCGGCTGATCCCGGCGCAGCCGCTGCACCAGACGATGCAGCCAGCGCCCCCGCCGCCAGCAGTGGCGCAACAATGGCCGATGTAGGACGCGGCGAGACCCTGATCCTGCAACGGGGTGGCAACGTCATTAACAACTTCGACCAGATGAATCCCTATGGGTTAGGGGGTCTGGGCGTGGTGCGTGATACCTTGAACAAGACCATTTACGAGTTCTTGTTCTATTACAACCACAACTCAGGCGAAGTTACACCCTGGCTTGCCACCGACTATGAGTACAATGACACTTTCGATGAGATTGTCATTCACTTGCGCGATGGGGTCACTTGGAGCGACGGCGAACCTTTCACCGCCAACGACATTAAGTACACCATGGATCTCGTGAAAGGCACCCCCACCATGGTCTTCTCTGCCCAGTTGGAGGAATCTGTGGCGGAAGTTGAAGCAGTGGACGATCTGACCTTGCGCATTGTGCTCTCAAAGCCGAACCCGCGCTGGGTCTTTAGCTTCTTAGCCGAAAATTCCGAAATCAACCTGGCAATTCTGCCCCAACATATCTGGGAGGGCAAGGATGTAGAGACCTTCAACAACTTTGACCTAGAGTTGGGATACCCAGTTGGAACAGGCCCCTACACGCTCGTACGCGCTTCCGATCAGCAGTTGGTTTATGATCTGCGCGAAGATTGGTGGGCAGCCACCACTGGCTTTGCCGAACTGCCTGCCGTCAAGCGCATTATCCGCATTCCTGGTGGTGACGCTGCCGGAGCCACCCGTCTCTTTGCACAAAACGAAGTTGACTTTGGCGGTGCATTACAAAAGGGTGACTTTGAAGCGGCAAGAGGACGCAACCCAGACCTGATCGCCTGGAATGCGGAAGGTCCTTCCTGGGGTACAGCCGATGCCTGTACCTACATCTTGGGACTCAATACCGATGTTCATCCCTTTGACAAGCCAGAAGTGCGCCATGCAATCAACCGTGCCATTGACCGCACCCGCTTGATCACACTCGCCTATGAAGATAGCACCGTACCGATGGTGGTGCCTCTCTCCAGCTTTGGTGGCGTGCTGCAATATCAGGATCAGATTCAGGACTTGTTGGACGAAGCAGATCTCGACCGCCAGGATTTGGCAGAGGTCGATCGGTTGATGACCAGCGTCGGCTTCACCAAAGATGCCGAAGGCTTCTGGATCGATGAAGAGGGTGAACGCGTGATCATGACCCTCTCCAGCACGGGCGGTATCCGGCCTATGGGTCCGCCACTCGCCGAACAACTGCGTGCAGCTGGCTTTGATGCCATCCACCGCCATGATGACACAGGTCAGATCACCAACAACGTCCGCGATGGCACACAGGAAACCTTCCTCGATCCCCATTGTGGTGCAGCCCAAGAGCCATACCCCACCTTTAGCCACTTCCACAGCAAGTACTATGCACCTGTGGGCGAAACCACTGGCTTCCGCTGGGCCAACAGCCGCTATCAAAATCCAGAATACGATGCGATTCTGGACCAGATGGAAGCCATGCAGCCCTCCCCGGATGATGCGGAATATGTCGAACTCTTCCGCCAAGCTGCAGAGATTTGGGTAGAAGACCTGCCAGAGATTGTGCTGGCCGAAGAGCGTCATGTCTGGACCTACAACGCCAGTTGTTGGACTGGCTGGCCCAGTGCTGAAGATCCCTACATTGCTCCTTATGATCTTTGGGGCGCATTCTTGCTGGCGATTCTGAACCTAGAGCCGACCGGCGCCTGCTAGCACTTTTGTACTGTAGGAAGGGCAGGATCAAACTTCTTGATCCTGCCCTTCTTTTTATTCCCTTTGAAATTCTCACACCCTTTCCATCTATACACTTGACATCTATCTATACGGGAGCAACTTCTATGGCGTCTACACGCCCCAAAGTCCTGCTGGCCTTTAGCTCGACAGTACGCGCAGGCTATGTTGATGAACCTGATCTTGCCCGATTGGAACGCTTTGCCGATTGGGACTTCTTCCCCTGTGAGGGAGGTGGCGGCACTAATGCCACCAACAACGATCCCGAGGTTGCAGCAGCGTTGAAGGCGCACCTTGCCGACAATGATTATGATGCGCTGGTCGTCTGTCATGGCGCGCCGACGCTCACCGGCGACCTGCTGGACGCCGCGCCCAAACTGCGCATCATCGGTGAATTGGAAGGGGATCGCTTTGCCAGCCGCATCGACTTGGATGCAGCCTGGGCGCGCAACATCCGCACCGTCGATGTGACCAATGGCTCCTCCTACCCGGTAGCCGAATGGGCGCTGGGACTGATCCTGGTCTCTCTACGCAATAGCGGCGACAATTTCCGCCGCATTATAGCGGGAGATACGACACGGGTGCGCGAAGAAAAAATGGCATTGGGTGGGCGTCTTACGGGTAAACGAGTGGGGTTGATTGGGGGTGGTCACATGGGACGGCGGCTCATCAAGTTGCTGCGCCCCTTTGAGACAGAAATCTGGGTGCATGACCCCTACCTGCCCAGGGAGATGGCAGAGGCTTTGGGCTTTACCCAGACCTCGCTCGACAATGTGCTCTCACAGTGTGATGTGGTGGTTTGCCTTGTGCCGCTTACACCAGCCACCAGAGGCATGTTGAGCACGCGCGAATTTGCCTTGCTAAAACCAGGCAGTGTCTTTGTCAATGTCTCGCGCGGTGCAGTGGTCGATTCACCGGCATTGATCAATCGCCTGAAGGAAGGCGACATCATCGCCGGGCTAGACGTCTTTGACCCGGAGCCGATTCCGCCAGAAAGCGAGATCATCCATTTACGCAATGTGTTCCTCAGCCCGCATATCGGCTGGGTTACTGGCGACCCCATTCGCCCCTTCTTTACAATCATGGTGGACGAATTAGATCGCTTCTTCCAGGGTCATGAGACGTGGTACGACCTAACCCCCAGTTCCAAAGCCAACCGGACTGGCAACCCAGCTTTGGCAAAAGCAGAGCAGTAACTTATGCGTCAGGGGCAGAGACAAAGTGGCGAACTTAATCCTTTACATGCTCGCTTGAATCAGTGGCTGCGTCTGGGCCTTCCTCCACAAGAGGCACCTGCGTCGCAAGAACCATTTCTATCTCGCTCCAGGCTTGACGCATCTGCTCAACCTCTTCGGTTGAAGGAGCTTGCAAGCCGTAACGAGCAGCCACATAGCCCTCTGTCAAAACGTTCCATGCGCTTTCGTCCACAGGCCACAAAGTTGTTAACAAAGATTTATATTCTGTGGGCGTCTGCGCCTGGGAACGGGGATAGCCTAGCTGTTTTGCCAGAGTGAGTAGCGCCTGGTAAAGCGTGCGAACTGCACGCCGGTTCTCCTGTTCGCCCTCCAACGACA
>JBBQIG010000387.1:0-5648 GCA_038324715.1 Anaerolineae bacterium
TTGCGCTTGACCCGGCAGCCCTGAAAGCCATTTCGGTGGCGGGTGATCCAACCGTGGTGGATGAGAACAAGTTGCGTGCTGTGTTGGAAGAGTGGGCTTTGCAGATTGATGTGACGCCACGCGATGCGCGCTTGCGTTTTGACACAGCCACCCAATCGCCTGTGGTGGTGTTGGAGAGCCGACCTGGACGCAGGCTTGATATTGATGCCACAATGGAGACGGTGCGCGGGGCGTTGGCGAATGGCTGGACGAACGCCGACTTGATGATAACCCCTGTCGCACCCGCGGTTGACAGTAGCCGTGTTGCCGAAATGGGAATTAAAGAATTAGTTGCCGAGGGCACGACAAACTTCAAGGGCAGCAGTGGGGAACGGCTACGCAATATCGGTGTGGCTGCGGAAAAATTTGAAGCTGTGGTCATCCCGCCCGATGGAATTTTTAGCTTTAATCAATACGTCGAAGATGTCTCGGCGGCGAATGGCTTTGAGGATGGGCTGATTATTTGGGGTGACCGCACGGCTGTTGGCATTGGCGGTGGTGTCTGTCAAGTGAGCACTACCATTTTCCGTGCTGCCTATAATGCCGGATTCCCAATTGTTGAACGTTACAATCATGGCTATGTGGTCTCTTGGTATGGCGAACCAGGTTTAGACGCCACTATCTTCACCCCCACCGTGGATTTCCGTTTCCGTAACGACACGGGTGCCTATTTGCTCATAGAACCCATCTTTTACATGGATCAAGGGGTGCTAACGATTAACCTCTATGGCACCAAACCCGATCGTCAAGTTACGATCAGCGCGCCAATCAAGACCGATATTCAGCCTGCGCCGCCACCCCTTTACGTACTGGATGAGTCGTTGGCTCCGGGGCAGACAAAACAGGTGGATTGGGAACAGCCGGGCATGACCGTGCAGGTGACACGTACCATTGTTGAAAATGGTCAAACCCGCACCGATACCTTGACCAGCAAATATCAGCCCTGGCGCGCCATCTATAACGTTGGCTCGGAGTCGCAGATTCCTTTCTCGACACAAGCTACGACACAAGAAGAATTGCCGGTGGCTGTGGAAGAAAGCGCACCACTCCTAGTGCCGACACCGGCAGCCGAAACGGCTGCACCGTAACGACGCCGTAATAACAGTAGAAAACAGTTTAGGATAGGGGTTTGCTATGTGAGATTGTCATCTGTTTGCCATGCAAGAGTTCGTCCCATGTTGCAAATAGGTGACAATCTTTGTTTTACGACTACTTAGAGCTTGAAGCTTGATTTTCCCACACTGGCAATTCTGCTATAATGCGCCCATGACCAGCCATGTCCAAACCAGTTCTGCCCGTTCATCTGCATCCACCCGACGCAACCCATGGCGTTGGCGGCCTGATCAACAGTGGGAAGCCTATCTTTTCTTGCTGCCCAGCTTGCTGGGATTTGTTGTCTTTGTTGCTCTGCCCGTTGTAATCTCCTTGTTGCTCAGTTTTGCAGACTGGAATTTGCTTACCTCCCCGGAATGGGTTGGTTGGGCAAACTACCGGCAACTGCTGATGCGCGACCCCGTTTTTTGGCGTGTGGTACGCAACACAGCCTACTTTATGGTGGCAATTGTGCCTCTGCAATTGCTGTTGGGGCTGATGCTGGCAACTGCGCTCAACCAAGCCATTCGCGGGGCCTTGATCTACCGCGTGATCTATTTCATGCCGGTGGTGACGACCATTGTTGCTGGTGCAATCGTCTTTGGCTTTTTGCTCAACCGTGATTTCGGCATCATTAGCCAGTGGATTTGGTGGCTGGGACGAGCGACCGGGCTACCTATCGCCCCTCCTGATTTTCTCAACAGTACAACTTGGTCAAAGCCAGCGGTTGTGTTGCTGACTCTGTGGAAGAATACCGGCTTTACTATGGTCATCTATCTGGCAGCCCTGCAAGGGGTTCCGCAGGAGTTGTATGATGCAGCCGAAGTGGATGGGGCTAGCTATTGGCAGCGTTTCTTGCGGGTGACGGTTCCGCTGATCAGCCCCACAACTTTCTTCCTTTTGATTATTCAGATGATCGGTGCGTTTCAGTTGTTCACCGAAGCCTATACGATGACGCGCGGCGGACCAGCGCAATCGACCTTGACCGTGGTCTATTACATCTATCAAAACGCCTTTGAATTTGGGCGTATGGGCAAAGCTTCGGCAGTTGCTTGGTTCCTCTTTATCTTTATTTTTCTATTCACGTTGCTGCAAACGCAAATGCAGCGACGTTGGGTCTATTATGAGACTGAATCATGAGACTGAATCATGACCACCACAACGATTGAACCCAGCACGAAACCCAGCGTTGAACTGGGCACCCCAGGACAAGCACGCGGGCAACTTACTCCCCTGGCGCGCATTGCTGTGCATATCTTGCTGATCATTGGGAGTTTCTTGGTGCTGCTGCCGTTCTTGGTCATGCTCCTTGTTTCGCTAATGCCTAAAGAGGTGATTCTCACCCGCGAGTTCGATTGGCAGTTAATCAGCTTGCGTAACTACTTTGAAATTTTTGAGGTAGTCCCTTTTGGACGATTTTACTGGAATAGCCTTTTTGTCGCCATTAGCACAACGCTCATTCAGATCATCACGGCGTCGCTGGCGGCATTTGCCTTTGCGCGGCTGCGTTTTCGTGGACGCGATGCGCTCTTTCTGGTTTACCTGGCAACGCTGATGATTCCGTTTCAGGTGACGATGATCCCCAACTTTATCTTGATTCGCTATCTGAGCTGGTATGACACCTATCAAGCCCTGATTTTGCCTTCGGCTTTTAGCGTTTTTAGCACCTTTCTGATGCGCCAATATTTCATGGGCGTCCCCCTCGATCTGGATGAGGCGGCGCGCATGGATGGCGCAGGAAGTTTACGCATTTGGGCACAGGTCATCATGCCGCTTGCAGGGCCAGTTTTGGCAACATTGGCGATTTTCAATTTCCAAGCATCCTGGAATGACTTCTTATGGCCGTTGGTGATCACCAATAGTCAAAACATGCGTACAATCCCTGTCGGCTTAAGTTCGTTTCAGGGTGAATTTAATACGGAATGGCACTTGCTCATGACGGGTTCGGTGATTGCGCTCTTGCCCATTCTGATTGTGTATATCATTGGTCAGAACTGGTTTGTGCGTGGCATTGCCTTTTCTGGAATGGGTGGGCGCTAGGGGTAACGTGGGATTCGCCGGTGCTTTATGGTAGTGCATAGGTCCGGCGCGCACATACGCGCTTATGCTAGTGTGCAGTGTGATACCTTTCAACATGCTGCGAAAAAAGAACTAGGAGGAAGTAATGTACCGAAAATTTTTGTTGAGCACGGTCTCACTGAGTGTGATGGTGGCGTTATGCACGGTCATGTTGTTGGCGACAGTTGCATTTGCCCAGACGGGTACGACGGATGATGACGCAGTGGATGATGAAACGGCTATCGCGGTCGTGGCAAATGCCGAGGTAGCCACTGTGACGCAAACAGTGCCCGTGACACTGACGTTGGCAATTCCAGGCCCCACAGGGACAATTACGGTAGAGGTGCCAATGTTCCTTTCTTTGAATATTCGCATTGGTTTCTCTCCTGAGATGACCCCAACCGTCGAGGTGACTTCCACGCTCCTGACTGAGGATGATGGGGATGACGTCACTGGCGTTATTACTGACACCGTTACGGACGCGGATACCGATACAGAGGCGGATACAGATACTGTGGCGGATGCGACACCGACGGTGCTGGCAACTGTGGAACCCACATCAACCCCCACGGTTGAGCCAACAGCAACCCCGGATGCTGTTGAACCTACTGAAGCACCCACTGAGGTACCGGCAGATACGCCTACAGAGACACCCACAGAGACACCCACAGAGACACCGACAGTTGAACCCGTATCCCAATCCGAGGCAGTTGCGCCATCCTGTCCCGATCCAAGTACAGTGATTACATCTCCTGGCGTCAACCAAGTGGTCTCGGGGACGGTGGATATCTATGGCACGGCAGTTGGCGACAACTTCCAGTATTACAAGTTTGAGTATGCTGAAGGAGTCGATGTTGACCCCGAAGGTACTTTCGCCTTCTTATCCGATGCCCGTGTACAGATCACGGGTGGGTTGTTAAGCTCGTTTGATAGCACCCAATTCGCCAATGGGCCCTACACCCTCAAGTTGACGGTTGTGGACAACTCTGGCAATTTCCCACCATCTTGTACGGTGACTGTGTTTGTCGAGAACCCATAGTCGTTTTCTAGTGAAATAGCTGATGAAACAGCTAATCAAGTAGAGGGAAGCCCAACGCAATATTGCGTTGGGCTTCCCATTCGTTTTGTAGTTGACCCTCGAGGATCACATTTGTAGCGAGAGAAAGATTCAATAATGGCCGATTTGTTGGACGATTATTTCTATGAGCCTGCACGTGGGCATGGATTGCCGCGTGATCCATTCAAGGCAATTGTGGCACCGCGGCCAATCGGCTGGATCTCCACACAGGATCGCCAGGGTCAGGTGAATCTTGCACCCTATAGCTTCTATAACGCCCTGGGTGACAATCCACCTATCGTGGGTTTTTCGAGTGGGGGGCGCAAGGATAGTATCCGTAACATTGAGGAAACGGGAGAGTTTGTCGCTAACCTGGCAACAAGGCAACTTGCCGAGGCAATGAACCAGACCTCGGCTGCGGTTGCACATGGGATTGATGAAATGGAACTGGCAGGTCTAACCCCAGCCCCGTGTCGCATTGTCTCTGTGCCACGCGTGGCAGAGTCGCCAGCCGCGCTGGAATGCAAACTGCTTCAGATTGTGCATTTGCATGACATCGAAGGCAGACCCCTAGAGCAATATCTCGCTTTGGGGCAGGTGGTGGGGGTACATATTTCGCAAGCCTATCTGAAGGATGGTTTCTTTGATCTGGTCGCCGCCCAACCGATCATGCGCGCTGGTTATCTGAGCGACTATGTGGAAATTAGTTCCGTCTTTCAGATGCAACGACCTTGAGTTTGATTACGCCTTGCGTTGGGCAAGGATGTGCCAGTGATAATCATTCGCCTTCTTTTGCGTGGCGTCCTCGATGCGTAGAAGTGTATAGCCAGCCAAGCAAGCATCCACGTCGGCGCGGTTGAAGTAGTGGTGGGGATGCTCCTTTTCGCCACCACCGGGAATCACATAGGTGCGCGGCTCAATTTCGAATCCTTGCCCTGCCATGAAATGCTGCGACGAGATGAGCGAGCAGAGCAACAGCCCTTCTGGTTTGAGACAGCGGCTGATCTCGCGCAGGGTCTGCTCGATCACTTCCATGGTTCCGTGGTAGATCACGTTCCAGGTGAGGATTGCATCAGATTCGCCTGTGGCATAGGGCAGTTTTGTCATGTCGCCCGTGGTTAGGTCTAAGTCCAAACCCTCAAGCGTTGCCACCTCTTGCGTATAAGCCAGACCATTGGCGCTGGCTTCAATACCCACCACTTGAAAGCCTGCACGAGCCATCAGGAGTGCATGACGACCCACACCAAAGCCCAAATCTAGAAGCCGTCTTACGCCTGCCGCCTGAAAATCTGCCAGCGCTGCCACCACAAAAGGTTCCGGGGTGAGCCACTCCTCGCGCCCCTCATCCGTTTTCCACGCTTGATTCCATGCTTCCATTGTTGAATCACCTTTCCTCACTACA
>JBBQIG010000388.1:0-5647 GCA_038324715.1 Anaerolineae bacterium
TAATGGGCATCAATCCGCCGTTGGTGGTAATCACCGCCAGGTTGAGCAGCAGACCCAGTGCCAACAACCAAAAACCCTGTAGGTGCCGGTTGTACCAAGTAAATAGTACCAAAATTCCCAGCGATACTGGCAGGATAAGGGCCGCCCACTGATTGGATATAAATTGGCCCGTTTGCGGAATGAAGAAGACAAAAGCTTGTGGGAGAAATGCCAGTAGTGCCAGTTCCATTCGCTCGATGACAGGTAATGTGTATGGCACTTTTGCCAGCCACGCTCGAACGTAGCCGCCAATTAGCCCCAAGAAAAGTCCAACGAGTAAGATCACAGTCTATCTTTCATATTCATTGCGGTCTGTGATACAGCGTATTTCAACAGACCGGTTCGATCATGTAGGTCGTCTTGCAGAGTTCATGCCGAACCATATTCGGTTCAAATGGCAAGTTTTTCTCTTCGTCAGACGTCTGTACTGGTTCAATCTACAGAGACCACGTCAAGGTCAAAACGAGAGTCTTAAAGAACTTCAGCGAGGTAAGATTTACCCGCCATAGCCTTTTGGTGCGCCTGCGCTCAATACAAACATGGCGAGCGTGCCGACGGCAATCAAAATACGCATGACTCTTGGATTGGCGGTGATAATTTTGCGGTTCATTGTGTGCTTCCTTTGTTGTATGTACAGCGTTCAGTTTAATTCGAACGCAAGGTATAGACTCAAGAGATTTCGGTGCAACATCATCCGCGAGGTAAGATTTACCCGCCATAGCCTTTTGGTGCGCCTGCGCTTAGTACAAACATGGCGAGTGCGCCGACGGCAATCAAGATACGCATGGCTTTTGGGTTAGTGGCGGTAAGCTTGCGATACATGTGAGGCTTCCTTTGCTAATAGTTGTGACTTCGATGAAAAGTATTTGATAGCGCTTAAATCGGGGGATCGCTGCGAGTTTTACGTTAGATTCATGCGTCACGGCAAACCATTTACCGTGTTTCACGTAATCATCAGTAGTTTGGCAGGGCTTTGGCATCAGGGGTGGCATCAAATCAGGCTCATTTTCGACCAATATAAAAAGCCAGCCCTATTTGGGCTGGCTTAACGCGACGTGTGGGATGCACATTGCACTAGCGAATCAGTTCTATTGCATCAACTCTATTGCATCAACAGCGTGTAAAGCTCCTCGGTTTGCTGCGAAGGCGGAGCCGCAATTTCCTCTTCTAATGCCTTTTGACAGAGCGAATACTGTCTGGCTACGCCCGCCCGATTTCCGGTGGCGGCATAGATCTGCATGACTAGCCGGTGGGCATCCTCAAGACACGGATCCTCATAGAGGACACGCTGGCACCATTCCAACGCCGTATCGCTTGCGTTGGCTTGAAAGGTGAGTTGTGCCAGGCGCAGCGTTGTATCCAAATAGATCTGGCGCAGCCGTTCACGTTCCAGATAGGCCCAGTCTCCTTCGCCATCGGGGATATAGTCCCCCCCATAATAATTTAGGCCCAAGGTATAGGCTTCGATTTGAGCGGCAGGTTCGGAGGCAGCATTCCCAGCTTTTATATGTTGTAAAAAAAGCTCGACATCATATTCGTAATCCACCGATGTGTCGAATTGATAAATGCCCTCTTCATATTGGATCACTTCTTGATCCAACGCACTCCGCATTCGGTAGATGGCATTTTTGAAGCGGGTTTTGAGCTGATCCGGTGAACAATCGGGCCAGAAGTGCATGCCGATCTGTTCCTTGGTCAATCCTTCTGGATGAGCCAGGAGACAGAAGAGGAGATCACGCGAGACACGTGTTTTCCAATCACTCAACGCGATGGGTTGCCCGTTGACCGACACCTCGGGGCGGCCCACGGCCCGCACCACAAGCACTGGCGGATCGACTGATATATGTGGAAACAGAAGGCGAACCTGATGGCGAAACTCGCGGCGTAGGAGTGGGCGCTGGGCTTGAAACGTTTCAACAGCGGCTAACAACTGGTTGCGGTAGCCCACCTGCGGGCCACGCACCGGCATGGCGCGCAGCAGATCGCTTACTTGGCTGGCAAGGACAATCACGGCGTGCTGGCTATCAAGTTGGGCGAGCAGGGTCAATGCCGCATCCAGTTTGTGCGCCGCTTCGCTCTGCTTGCCCGCCGCCTGGTAAGCGGCAACCAAAATGATCAGTGTTCTGGCTTCATCGGTGGTCTGCCCCCCTTGCGCAAAACAGGCTGCTGCGTCTTGAAGAGGCTCCAATGCCTGCTTCGCTGACCCTTGTGCCATGTAATAGCGCCCCATTGCCTGCCGGTAAAGCCCCCATTCATAGCTAGAATTTTTGCTTAAGACCAAGTGTCCGGCAGTGTCTAAGCATTCATAAGCAACATTCCACTCGTGCGCCGACCATGCCAGCGCCGCACGCGCCAATTCTAGATAAAGAACCAGGAATCGCTCGTCCAACTGCCGCGCCAGGGGGTATGCTTCCTGATAAAAAGTCCGAGCCGCTTGCAGCAGACCTGCTTCAAAGACGAGGTCTCCTAAGCTTGTAAGTGCAAAGGCTTCCATGCGCGCATAGCCACTGCGTCGCGCAGAACTGATCGCTTGGGTCAAGGTTGCAAATGCCTGCCTGTGCTGCCCCTGTTCCTGATAGAAGACCCCCAGGCTGTTCAAGACCGTTGCTTGACCCATGAGGTTATTCAGATCGCTCCAGGCATTGAGGGCATAGAGGTAGAGTGGCTGGGCAAGCGCTTTTTGACCTGCACTATCGTGCGTGATCGCGATCTCCATGGACAAGGTCGCCATATTCTGCACATCCTCTGCCTCCTGATAGAGTTCAAGCGACCGCTGCTGCCATTCAAGCCCCTTGGCCAAGTTACCTTGCATACAGAAGCCAAGCCCTTTGGAGCGATAGGCCAAGGCTTTGATGCGCAGAAGTTCAAGCTTCTCAGGCTCAGGCTTCTCACTGTCTGCCGTGGCGTTGACCTTGTCGAGTAGCGTGAGCGCCTCCTCGGCGTCGTCAATGGATTGTTGGTAGTCACCCTGAAAACGATGGGCGATGGAACGATGGGCCAAAATCTGCGCCAGCAGCGTGCATACCCCTTCTTTGCGGAGCAACTTTTCGGCTTCTGTCAGCCACTTCAGCCCCAGTTCGACTTGCCCAAGAAGTATCGAGCAATATCCTTGCAAGCCCAGAAGCCTAGGCTGCGTGCGTGTGAGCAGGACTGGCAGCTTGTCCAACCATTCCTGCAATAGCATGATGCGCCCCGCATAGATCAGCTGTAACCCTGCTTTCTCGACCAGGTGGACGATGGCTGTCGGGTCGTCGAGCCGATTGGCGTAGAAATATGCCTGTTCCCACTGTGCCTTTTGCAGGCAAACCTCGGTCAGACGGCGCAGGATGAGTGGAACTTCGGCGGGCCGTTCGCTTTGCAGCCGCCGCTGTAGAAAATCTTGGAACAGGTGGTGATAACGCACGCTGTCACCTAGCTCACCCAGGGGCATAACAAAGAGATTTTGATGGAGTAACACACTGAGTAGATTCTCCCAACTTTCGCCAGCCGGGCACCAGGCTGGCTCAAAAACTTGGGTACAAAGCTCAGCATCAAATTCATCCATGTAGGAAGTACGCAGCAAGAAGTCACGCAGCGCAGTTGGCTGCTGGTTCAACACCTGGTGGGCAAGATAGCTATAGAGGTCAACGCCGGAGCTACGCATGAGGCGCATGCGGCTAGCCATGTGCAGTTGTCTTGTCGTCGCCGAGAGCAATATACCCGTAATCCATCCCTCGGTTGAGATCACCATCTCTTCGGCTTCGGTGTCGCTGATGACCTGGTTGTAGTTCTGGCGGGCGAGTGATTGCAGTTCTTCTGGGCTGAAAGCAAGCTCCTGAAAATCTAACCCGTCCACGGCTCCGCGCGCCACCAGCAAAGCAAGATTGGGCAGCGTCAACAGCGTGCGCGAGGCAAGGATCAGGTGGCAGAAGTCGCCCGCATCTTGGAGAAACTGGCTGACAAAGGAGGCAATTGGTTCACAGTCGTCAACCAGGTGATAGTCATCGATAACGAGGACAAAATGCTGCTGCACCTGTTCGTGAAGTTCATTAACCAAGAGCGTGGTAAATTGCTCAAAGTCGATATGCCCGGCTTCAAAAGTTTGGAGCGCAGCGTCTGCATCATTCCCGAAGTTTGGGAACTGTTGCGCAATGGCGGCGATAAAGTGGGCGGCAAACCGGTGGAGGTTGCGGTCTGCTGCGCTGAGGGCATACCAGCAAGCAGGCATTGTAAGCGTGTTGACGAGGTCGAGCAACGCGGTCGTCTTGCCATAGCCAGCAGGGGCGATGACCAGAATCAACTGGTTGTCGAGTAGACCCTGCAACGTGTGTAGCAGCCGGGGGCGTGATAATAGATCGGGGCGATGCCGAGGTCGTACGACTTTTGTACGCGTGATCGGTAGTTGCATGGAAACCGCAGCTCCAGGCCGATGTTGCAGCGATATTTCACTACTACAAACATAAAATGCGAGATGCGGCAGAACGAATCTGCCTCAATCACTCGCAGTCACTTCACATTGTCTGGTACACAAGTGCATATTATAGCAGGTGATTGGTACTAGTGGTTAACAGCGAAAAAGCCACATTGCATCTGTGGAATGAGCAAGGGCTAGTACACTGTAATTGAAATTATGATAGAAATTTCCGTATTGAGTTCTCTGGAATCAAGATCAAGTAAAACCATCAGAACTTAGATTACGGTGTACTAGTAAGATTCCTGATGAACTTAGCTCTACCCTCTGCACATAATTTCTACATACAGTTTCTACATGTAATTATGAATGACATGCTGCCCATGTGGCAACCATCATCATTATTTTCACTCGCATTAGACAAAAAAACGCCTCCCTTATAGAGAGGCGAAGAGAGTATAAAGTGGACAACTTCTCAGATATACTCAACTTTTAGTACTCTAGTGGTGATGGGTGGACTTGAACCACCGACCTAAGGATTATGAAGCCTTCGCTCTAACCGCCTGAGCTACATCACCATATCTAACGTGCTCACAATAATAATCCATTTTCTTGTTTTTGGCTAATTTTGCTCCCTGAAAATTAGTCAAAAGTCAATCTGTCTGAATGTGATTTTCAGCCGTTCATCAATTGTTTAAAGATTGATCTAGCTACCGTACACTTTTTGGAAATAAGGCAAGAGCCTGATTGATAGAGAGGGGCTTGCCGTTGGTTAAGAGACGGTCAATCATGTCAAGACCGATGCGAAAGACGCTGAGATCACGACGATCAGAGCGATCAACCAAATACCGTAAACCACGCTTGATGATGGATGCGCCAAAAGCAACACACCAGAGGTAGATCAAAGCGACACACAGAGTTAAGCGGGAAAGGCGTAAGAAGTGGCGCAAGTGGGTGCTTTCCAAATCAAAGCCGTGGCACTTAAAGTCAGCGAACATCTCCTCAATCCACATGCGGCGGCGATAGGCCGTAAGCGTTTGTGGTTGGGTGGGGAGATTGGTAGCCAAGAGCCAGGGAAGCCCTTCGCGGCGCAGCAGTGATCCTAATTGCCCTGACCCACACTTCTCTGCTTCGACGATGATCCGTCGTTTCTATTCAGCACTGAAGCGTCGTCGTTCTACCTTTACCTGTACTTCTGGATTCGGCTTGCGTTCCTGA
>JBBQIG010000389.1:0-5638 GCA_038324715.1 Anaerolineae bacterium
GGCTCAAACTGCTGCAGCAACGATTCCAGTCTCTGCCACGCCGAGCGAAGCGCGCGCTACAGAATCACCGCGTGCCACCCCACGCCACACGGCGACTGCCAACGCACCACCCGCAGCACGCGCAAGTGACCTCCCGACCACTAGCTATGACGCTTTGCCCGTGGAAGCTCACACCACGATCTCGCTCATTGAACAAGGCGGTTCCTTCCCTTTTAGTCGAGATGGTCTCACCTTTCAGAATCGTGAACGCCTCTTGCCTCGCCAGCCAGGGGGTTACTATCGCGAATACACGGTGATTACACCGGGCGAAAATGACCGCGGGGCGCGCCGCATTGTTGCGGGCGAAGCGGGCGAGATGTATTACACGGCAGATCACTATGAGAGTTTCAGCGAGATTGTCCGCTGAACAAGCTTGCCACCAGTATGCTTACCAATAGGTTGAACAAAGATTTACACATAGATCTTTACACTCTTTACACACAGATTCTTTACACACAGATAGAGACAGAGGCACACCATCTGGCAAAAACCTTGACCATGCCTATCTCAACTTCTTTAGCTTCTCTACTGACGGGTTCCTACCAACCAGGGGTCTACCGTCTGGTCAGTCGGGCACGCCCACACGCCATTCTCAAGCAAGTTGCCGAGTCGGGTTGGCACGCGGGTTATATCAACGGTAAGATAGTAGAAGACAAGTCGACATTTTTGGATGCAGTCGCGCAAGCATTGGCCTTTCCAAGCTATTATGGGCGCAACTGGGATGCGTTTGAGGAGATGGTTAACGATCTAAGCTGGATACCTGCACCGGGCTATATTCTTCTCTATGACTACGTTCACCGTTTTGCAGCCAACCAACCCGATGCATGGCAAATGGCTCTCACCATTCTTGACAGCGCGTCCACCCGTTGGCAGCAAGAAGGTATTCCCTTCTACCTCCTGCTTCGCCATAATTGGCGTTGGAATCGTCATCTGCCCAAGCTCACTACACAGTTTTAGGGAGAGATATAATGAATAAACGTCAAGCACAACTTCAAAAGCTGCTGGAAGAACTACTACCCGAGAACCTAGAGGGTCTTTTCAAAGAGACCCGGCACTCATTTGATTCGGCTGTCGATTCAGCAAAGGATGCCACTCCCGATCGTGCCAAGCTCGAATCGATGGGCCGCGATGCTTGGGACTCGTTAGACCAAGATAAGATAGAGAAATGGGCGCGCGAACTCCTACGCTCGCTTGAACCAGAGAAGCTCGAAAAATGGGCGCGCGAGAGCATACGCTCGCTAGATGCCGACAAGCTCAAGCGACTCTTGCGTGACAACCTGCGTGGGCTGGACAAAGATAAGCTCGAAGCCCTGTTAGCCGAAGGGGTTCAGCACGTCGACCGTCGCAAGCTAGAAAAGCGCCTGCGCGAGAGCATTCGCAAACTTGACCTCGACAAGATCAAGCAATCCGCACGCAGCCGCTGGGATTCATTGAATGTCGATGAGAACGCAGACAAGTTAGATGAGTGGGTGCGCGACCAACTTGATAAACTAAGCACCAAAGAACTTGAAGCCTTGTTGGGCGAAAGGTTAAGCCAGGTTGACCGTCGCAAACTAGAAAAACGCCTGCGCAACAGTGTTCGCTCAGTTGACCTCAACCAGCTTACAAGCTCGGCGCGTCGTCGCCTGGACTCGCTGGACTTGGATGATCTGAGTGTAGACAAAGTGGACGAGTTTGTGCGTGCGCGCGTCGACAGCGCCCTGCTGGAGCGATTGGCAGCACTTAGCACGGAAGATCTCGAAGCCCTGATCAAGACAAAACGCAATGAACTCGCGAACGAAGCAACTAAGTTTAGAGGCAAAGCGGCTTCCAAAATTGCGGGCAGCACATTCGTAGTCGAGCCAAAAGAACTGGAGATTAAGAAGCACGAACCCTCGAATCCAATTGTGCAACTATTCAGCACCTTTGGTCGACTTGCCGTGTTGAGCGCGGTAGGGTGGATTGCCTATAGCCACTTGTTGCTTGAGCATCAGGTACCGCTACCTAAAGCCATCGCCGCCGATCTAATGACCCTCTCCTTTCGCCGCGCAGGCCCAATTAGCGCTTATCATGATCACAAACCGGATGGACGTCCACTGGTTCTGATCCACAGCATCAATGCTGCCGCAAGTGCCTATGAGGTGCGACCCATCTTTCGACACTACCGCGATCAGCGTCCGGTATATGCCCTTGATTTGCCTGGGTTCGGCTTCTCGGCACGACCCGATGTTGAATACAGCCCCGACACCTATGTCGAAGCCATCATCACCTTGCTCAGCAATCTCAATAACAATAGCAGCGAGCCTGCCGATGTGGTAGCACTCTCGTTAAGCAGTGAGTTTGCCGCCGAAGCGGCTCGCCGCCGTCCCGAACTCTTCCATTCGTTGGCAGTCATCTCGCCCACGGGAATGTACAAGAACGATAGCGCACGCAGTTCCCAAGCAGCGGGAACTATGGGCATTGATAAATTGATCTACCCGCTCCTCTCTTTCCGGCTTTGGGCGCGCCCCTTCTATGACGTGCTCACCACAAAGCGCAGCATTCGCTATTTCCTACAGCGCAGCTTTGTGGGGTCAGTCCCAGCGGAGATGGTCGATTACTCCTATGCCACAGCCCACCAACCAGGGGCCGAACATGCGCCCCTCTACTTTGTCAGTGGCAAGCTCTTTACAGAAAATGCAATCGACCGCATCTACAGTAAAGTCAAAACGCCGTCGCTTGCCATCTATGATCGCGATGCCTTTGTCAGCTTTGACCGGCTACCCGAACTCATGGCCGCGAATTCTGCTTGGCAAGAGAAACGGGTTGCTCCTTCGCTCGGACTGCCCCAATGGGAACGACCAGAGCAGACATTTGCGGCACTGGACGACTTCTGGCAATCTCTCGCCTAAGCCTACCTTCATGCAGTTGTTTGAGAACAGGACTTGGCGCTTGGCAAGTCCTGTTCTCAACAAAATCATCCAGCTTAAAACCAAACAAACTAAAGCTAATAACTAAACAAGGTACAAAGTACAGTTCATGTCACCTCACCATCAACGCCGCGTCCTCGTCTTGGATCTAGATGACACGCTCTTACGCAGTGATGCAACGATCTCTGACCATACGCAAGCATCTCTCAATCGATGGCGCGATGCAGGTCACGCCATTGTCATTGCCACCGGACGCCCCACGCGCAGCATTGCCAGCGTGTTACCACCCGACCTACACAGTGTCTATTGGATCACCTACAACGGTGCCTATATCTATCTGGACGATGTAAAAATCTACGAAAACCTGATCCCGCCGGAAGCAGTCCAATCCATCATTGAAACAGTCAAACAGTTGCTACCCGACTGTGCACTGGGAGTGGAGATCGACAACACACTCTTTCTAAATCGCTCCATCAATCGCACCTCTCCCTATTCTGTGGTGGACTTGGCGACCATAGCCCATCAACCTGCGGCAAAAATTCTTTTCTTCCACCAGGAGTTCGCAGCCTTAACCGAAGTCCTGAGCAGGCTCCCCAACACCACGCGGGCGATGCTCTCTGAGAAATATAATCTTGTGCAAATATTAGCAGCCACCGCCGATAAAACTCATGCGCTGCATTACTTGCTCGGCATTATGGGCCTGGAGATGTCCCAAGCCGTTGCCATTGGCGATGATATCAATGACGTCGATATGATTCGTAATGCCGGACTGGGCGTTGCAGTAGCCAACGCCATTCCCGCCGTCAAAGCTGTTGCCAAACGCATGACCTCTTCCAACGACGAAGAGGGTGTGGCATGTCTTATTGAAGCACTCCTAGAGGAACAAGTACACTCACAGTAAGGCGATCGAGAGCTACTTTTCGACGGTACTCACTCAAAGTAGCCAAAAAACAGACTTCCTCCATTCGCGATTCACCTTGATTCAGCCCGTAACCTGGACAGCCCAAATTGAGTGGTAGGCAAAATCGCCTAACGAATAGGCGTAGTTCTGCGCGTCTTCAAAAGCGGCGCGGGAAGTATGCTAGTACATCATGGCATAAATATCTACTCGGTTTTGCAATAGATATCACTCTAAGGATAGTCGCGCAGAACTGTGTAATTACTTGCGCTCCAGTGTACTAGGTATAGGCCATGGATGCGGTGTCAGCACAGAGAATTCGAGTCCCAGCGCGGATGAGAGAGGGATGAGAGTATGTCAACGATAGTCAAAGTCGATCCAATCTGCGGCATGGTCATGGAGCCTGATGCCACGACCATCACTTGCATCTATGCCGGCTGGACGTACCTGTTTTGCTGCCAGGAATGCTTAGAAATGTTCCGACAGGCACCCGAAACCTGTGTTGCCTATTTGGCCCACAGCCGCAGTGCTTATGTGGGACTTCTCTGCCGCTACCAGCGCGCATCCTCGCAGCCGCGTGTAAGAATAGGAGTATCAAAATCATGATGCATTGGAACCTAGGATGGGGAGCCATGATGCTCGGTGGTTTGGGAATGCTGGCCTTCTGGGGATTGATATTGGGGCTGTTTATCTGGGGAATACGTAGTTTCACCGGAGGCGACGGCAATTTTAGAGCGCCTATTGGTAATTCTGAGCTTCAAGCCAGTGGCGCCCGACCCACACCCTTAGAGATCCTCCAAGGACGCTACGCCAGTGGCGCAATCAGCCGCGAGGAGTATGAAGCAATCCGTCACGACTTGAACAGCAGCTAGTTGAGCCTAAATCGAAACACCTTACGCCCACTAGACAAGTGGGCAGAGCATTTCTCTCCAAGGAGAAAGTTGAATCAAGAAATCGAGAAGGATGCCGAACGCAACTTCTTTCAGTAACTAGGGCTAGGGGTGGTGGACACTAGGATGGTGTTCATCACCCCTACTCTTGATTCATGTCCACTCGTTCATGTCCACTCGATCGTTGGACATGACTATTCTATCCTTAGACAGAGGCAGCGGTTACTACCTTGCCTATTCCTAGTAAGCCAACAGGAGGAACATGATCAAAACAAGATGGCGGCTCTGGATTTTCTTACTGATTGTCGCGGCGATCGTCATAGATTTTGCACTTTTTCGTTCCGATCTATTTCAAAAGAACCAGCCAATCGTTATTAACGGTATTGCCGCGCCACCAATACCAACGCTAGTACCTGAACAAATCACCTTGGGCCAAACTGTGTATGCAAAATCGTGTGCTGCCTGTCATGGTGTGAATCTCGAAGGCAAGCCCAATTGGCAAGTGCCACTGTCTGACGGTTCGCTACCGCCACCACCACATGACAGCACGGGGCATACCTGGCATCACCCCGACGAGCTACTCATCGACATCATCGCGAATGGTGGCGATCCGAAGTACAACTCCCAGATGCCAGCTTTCAAGGATCAATTAACCAGCGAGCAAGTGGCGGCTGTACTTGAGTTCATCAAGAGTAGATGGGGAAGAGACGAACGGGAGTATCAGTGGTGGATGACTGCGGTAGGGAGTCAGCAGTAGGGGGATCAGTGGACAAAACTAAGTCACCTCGCAGCAATTGTGAGTAATCTAAAAATGGGGCTGTCCAAATTTGCACAGTTGAGTGCAAAGGCAACACCTAGCCCTGTGGCTAGGCTGCTCTCCAAGCAATTATGCCTATCCAACTCGCGCCAATTCTCCCGCTTGC
>JBBQIG010000390.1:0-5635 GCA_038324715.1 Anaerolineae bacterium
TAAAATTAGGCATCATGATCGAAGTTCCCTCGGCGGCGCTGATTGCGTCTACGCTTGCGCCCCATGTCGATTTCTTTAGCATTGGCACCAACGACCTTGCCCAGTACGTCTTTGCCAGCGACCGCACCAATAGCGTAGTCGCCAAAATGGCCGATCCCCTCCACCCCGCTGTTCTCCAACTAATCCACCAGACTTGTGTTGCCGCCCAAGCGGCAGGCAAACCTGTATCACTCTGTGGCGAAATTGCGGGCGATCCCCTTGCCGTGCCCTTGCTGCTGGGTTTGGGTGTCAATGAGTTGAGCATGGCCCTACCCGCGATTCCCCTCATCAAGGAAGTTGTACGCAGCGTGGAGATGGCGCACTGTCGCCAACTGGCGATGGCAGCGTTAGCCTGTGGCAGCGCCACCGCCGTGCGCGCCCTGCTCGTGGCAGATCGACAGCCGTTTTAGCGTAGAGGACTCTTCACTGTAATCTGAAGCCCAAAATTGAAGATACGTTAGGGTGACAATCGCACGGCGTTAGGAGTACAATAGAGCTATGCGACAACTTCAGACTGAAATCCTTGTCATTGGCGGCGGTTCTACAGGCACAGGTGTAGCCTGGGATGCGGCTCTGCGCGGTTTCCAAACTGTGCTGGTGGAAAAGCGCGACCTCACCCACGGCACTACCGGGCGCTATCACGGTCTTGTTCACAGCGGTGGACGCTATGTGGTCAAAGATCCGCGCAGCGCTGAGGAGTGTATTCAAGAAAACCGGATTCTGCGCCAAACCCATACCCATTGCATTGAGGATACAGGCGGCTTCTTTGTCGTCACGCCCGAAGATGAAGGCGACTATCCTGACCGCTTCGAGCGTGCCTGTCATGACGTGGGGATACCTTGTTCTGAAATTTCCATTGCCGCCGCGCTCAAACAAGAACCATTGCTCAACCCACGTACAAGCCGCGTCTTTCAACTTCCCGATGCCGCTGCCGACAGCTTCCTCGCCACCCATGCCACCGCCCAAGCCGCACGTCAAGCAGGCGCAACCCTGCTGATCTACCATGAGGTACTTGACCTGCTGCTGCAAGGCGCAGAGGGCGACCGTCGCGTGGTGGGCGCGCGCGTGCGTGACATGACCAACGGTGAAGAAGTGATGATTCACGCCGATATGGTCATCAATGCATCGGGCGCGTGGGCTGGTCAAATCGCCAAGTTTGCCGGAGTAGATGTCAAAATTATCCCCGGCAAGGGCGTCATGATTGCTATGAATCATCGCATCGTCAACACTGTGCTCAACCGCTGCAAGATGCCCGCCGATGGCGACATCATCGTGCCGATTCACACCGTTGCCGTAATCGGCACCACCGATGAAAAGGTCACAGACCCCGAACGGCTACGCATTGAGCCGTGGGAAGTGGCATTGATGCTTGAAGAGGGTGAGAAAATGGTGCCCGGCATCAGCCGCGCCCGTGTGTTGCGCGCCTGGGCTGGCGTGCGCCCCCTCTATCAAGAAGGCTTTAGCGGCGAAAGTCGCGATGTAACCCGCGCCCTCACCCTGCTCGACCATCGTCAGCGCGACGCCGTGAGCGGCTTCCTCACCATCACGGGCGGCAAATGGACGACCTTCCGCCTAATGGCGGAGACCACGCTCGATAAAGCGTGCGAGCAGCTTGGCATACGTCGCCCCTGCACCACCGCAACCACACCCGTTCCTGGCATTGAACAGGGGCACTACTGGCTGGGTCATCGCCTGCACGAAGTAGAAGAGGAACATCTCCAGCCGGAGTTGATCTGCGAATGCGAATTGGTGACGCGTGCGATGCTGGAACAAGCCGTGCAGCACAATCCCACTGTCACACTAGACGATTTGCGCCGCGATGTGCGGCTGGGCATGGGGCCTTGTCAGGGAGGATTTTGCACCTATCGTGCAGTCTGCATCCTGCATACACTCGCGCAGAACGCTGAGTCGCCCCCCCCACAGGCTTCATCGCCCAACGAACGACTCGACTCAGCCTGGGAAGTAGCCTATCTCCAATCACCCGCGCACAACTCAAAAGTACCAGGTAAAGCGCCAGCGTCAACAACGTCAATTACAAGTGGAGAGACTTCAACGCCTATCCCATCGTTTGATGCCAATCTACTCCTACGCGACTTCTTGCAGGAACGGTGGAAGGGGTTAACGCCCATTTTGTGGGGACAGCAATTAAAGCAGGAACGGCTCGACGAATTGATCTACCTAAGCTTGCTCAATGTGGAGCACTTGCCTGGTGAAGAGGCAACCAGCCCCCTTACCGATTTCTATCGCTACAATCCACAGCCAGAGCAATTCCCAGTGAACCCTCCCGAGCCAACAGAAGAGAGCAGCCATGATTGACCTTCTGGTGATCGGGGCAGGACTCACAGGGCTAACCGCAGCCATCCGCGCCGCACAGGCAGGGTTGACGGTGCGCGTCATCAGTCAAGGCGTTGGTTCGCAACTCTGGGGAGCCGGAACGATCGACCTCTTGGGCTATCTGCCAGACCACACCCCAGTCCAGATGCCACTCGTAGCACGCGAGCAGCTTCCCCCAGAACACCCTCTGCGCCAGGTAGACGCAGCGACCATTGACAAGGCATTGGCAAGCGTGCAAGATTGGTTGGCGGCAGAGGGGTTTGCTTATGTAGGTGCGGATCAAGGGGCGAATCTTTGGCTACCAAGTGCGGTGGGAGCCAAGCGTCCCACCTACATAGCCCCCAGCACTCAGGCAGCCGCGCGGCTGGACGACCCTGCCCCCTTGCACATTGTCGGCTTTGACCGGCTGCGTGACTTTTATCCAACACTGCTAGCAGATAATTTGCGCCGCCAGGGACATGATGCCCGTGCCCACATGCTGCCCCTCGACCTGATTACCCAGCGCCATGATGCTAACAATGTCCACCTCGCTCAAGAGTTTGAAGAGCCAGCGCGCTTCGATGCGCTCGTTGGCTCACTGCGCTATGTGATCAAACCGGGTGAACGTATCGCCTTTCCAGCCATTTTGGGTTTGGCAAAGCATGCGCAACTTGTCGCCGACCTGCAAAGTGCCATCGGTGCACCCATTGCCGAAATCCCCACACTCCCACCCAGCGTTCCCGGTTTTCGCCTTCACAACGCCTTGTCCCATCAGTTAGAAAAAGCTGGGGGCCGCGTGGAAACAAACATGAAGCCTCTGGAGTTTGGCACAGAGAAAAGCAAGTCAGAAAAGGACAACATTACTTGGGTTGCCACTGCCACCAGTGCGCGCCCACGCCGTCATTATGCCCACGCCTATCTGCTTGCCACAGGCGGCTTTTTGGGAGGCGGCTTTAACACTGATCACACAGGGCGAAGTTGGGAAACTGTTTTTAACTTGTCCCTCACACTACCGCGCCACCGAGATCAATGGTTCCGTCCAGAATTTCTGGATCCAGCAGGTCATGCACTCTTTCAAGGGGGCGTGCAGGTGAACCACGCTTGGCAACCAGTCGATGCCCAAGGCAAGCTCGTCTATGGCAATTTGTGGGCAGCGGGCAACTTGCTTGCCCACGCTGACGCCATCCGCAGCCGCAGCCACGAAGCGCTTGCGATCGTCACCGCAGCCGCTGCCGTTGAAGCAATCTTGGTACAACACCAACCCGCCATTTCTGCGGGGTCTGCGACTTCCAGTCGCACCTAGTCTCACCCGGTCGTACCTAATCGCACTGAAGGTATATCTAGTTCGAACTATCATAAAACCATGCACAACATCTCTTGGGAATCCGTCGAGCATACGCTTGACGAATGTATTAAATGCAATATCTGCACCGCTTACTGCCCTGTGTCGGCAGTCACAGATCGCTTCCCTGGCCCCAAATATGTAGGGCCACAGGCACAGCGCTTTCGCGACATAGGGCAACATGAGTCTCCCGATGCCTCGGTAGATTACTGCTCTGGCTGTCGTGTCTGCAATGATGTCTGCCCCACCGGGGTGAATATCGCCGAAATCAATGCGCGTGCGCGTGCCGAGATTGTCGATAAACGCGGAATCTCCTTACGCAATCGCCTCTTGGGACGCAACGAAACAATTGGCATGTTGGGCAACATTGCGCCCACCGTCGCCAACTTTGCTCTGCACAATCCCCTCTCCCGTATCTTGGCAGAAAAGGTAATGGGAATTGCCAAAGAGGCCCCGCTCCCGCGTTGGAGTGAAAATGGCTCCCTGCGCGAATGGCTCCAGCGCACCACGCGCAAGCGGCTACGCGCGCCCAAAAAGGTGGTCTATTTTCATGGCTGCGCCACCCAATATTATGAGCCATTTGTGGGCAAAGCCGCCATCGCCGTTTTGGAACATCATGGCTATGAAGTGATTGTGCCACCGCAAAACTGTTGTGGATTGCCCATGTTGAGCAATGGCGAATTTGAAGCGGCGCGCGGCTATCATCAGCGCAATGTTGCCACCCTCTCCAGCTTTGCACGCGGTGGCTTCCCTATCATCGGCACCAGCACAAGTTGCACGCTCACGCTGAAGGAGGAAGCACCCGAACTGCTCGACATGCGCGATGAAGCGAGCGAAGAACTTGTCCACGGCACCTGGGACATCTTTGAGTGGCTGCGCGAACTGCACGAACAGGGGGAGCTACGCACTGATTTTCGCCCCTTAGCCATGGTTTTGCCTTATCACGCTCCCTGCCAGCAGCGCGCCCACCGTATCGGCAAACCAGCCCTCGAAATCCTCGACCTAATCCCCGAATTGGATCTGCGCGAGAGCCGTGCTCGCTGTTGTGGCATCGCCGGGACCTATGGCTATAAGACGGAGAAATATCAGATTGCGATGGATGTGGGCGAGGAGCTATTCAGCTTCGTGCGTGAACAAGGGCCGGATCTGCAATACACAGCCTGTGATTCAGAGACCTGTCGCTGGCAATTGGAACATGGCACAGACATTGCCAGCCGCCACCCCATTGAATTTCTAGCCGCTGCCTATGGCCTCTATGATCTGGACAAGCGAGCATTACTTTGAGGATTTTGGTCATCGGTGCAGGAGCCATCGGTTGCCTGGTTGGAGGCAAGCTGGCGTGGGTGGGAGAAAATGTCACGCTGGTAGGACGTCCCCATTTTGCCGAAGCGGTAGCCCAAAATGGGCTGCGGATTCGCACGGCAGACGATGAGCAGATCATCCGCACCCTGCGCGCAGTGGGCAGCCTACAAGAGGCCTTTGCCACAGGGGAGCCTTATGATCTTGCCATCATCACCGTCAAGAGCTACGACACTGCGACAGCCCTCGAAGAATTAAACGGTGCGCTAAACGCCATTGACCCAGCACAAAAGCGCCCTAACATTCTCTCCTTGCAGAATGGCGTGGGCAATGAAGAAGCGATTGTCACTCTCATCGGTGCGCAACAGACCATCGCCGGAACGCTCACAACGCCCGTCAGTGTACATGGCCCCACGCTCATTCGCATCGACCGCCCTAGCTATACAATGGGACTTAGCCCCGGGTCTCCCGAACTCCCCATTGAGACCCTGACTGCAATTCACGATGCGTTGCGGAACGCAGGTTTCAATGCCAAGATCTACAAGAATGCTCAGGGTATGAAGTGGACAAAGCTGCTGATGAATATGATGGGCAATGCCATCAGCGCCATTCTCGACCGCCCCCCTTCACAACTCTTTGCCG
>JBBQIG010000391.1:0-5634 GCA_038324715.1 Anaerolineae bacterium
GAGTTACCAGATTGGTTTGAGATGTATAACCGTTTGGGAGGTGATAATATTTTGCCCCAACATCGCGCAGATGGCTAGGATAGGAAGAGGGAAGTGTTGAACCTTAATATTCATTGTACAACGTCATAAAAAGCATCACCACCCAAAGCTCAAGCGGTCGCTCAATCGCTTGGGTAGCCCTGCCTCTCGCATCTGATTCTGCGTCAGTTCAATCGGATAAGCCACCCGCTCCTGTCGCCAAATGCGCTCGTCTGTATCAAAAAGTGCATACGCGGCGCGTGCATCATTGTCGCGCGGTTGCCCCACACTGCCAGGGTTCACAATCAGCCGTTGTGTAGGCGACGTAGAAAGTTGCACGCCTACGCCCACAGTCGGCTGCAAATAATGAACCGTTGCTGGCACTAATTCTTGCTCAACGACATCCGATAGACGCCAGCGAAAAATCGCCGGTTTGTGAGTATGACCCACCAAACAGATATTCTCGCTAAACGATGCAAAATTTTCCATCGCAATTGTGGGTGTCAGGATATACTCCCAAACTGGCTCACGCGGGCTGGCATGGGTTACAAGAATATCTGGCGCGCCTTGTGGATGGATGGGAACATCGGTCAGTTCATCCAAAAAAGCTAAATTTTCAGCAGTCAACTGCTCGCGCGTCCACATCACTGCCTGACGCGCTTGCGGATTAAAATCATCCACGTTAATTCCAGGTCGTCCCAACACAGCCCAGTCATGGTTGCCCATAACACAGACCACAGACTTACTGCGGATTAAATCAATACACTCGTTGGGGCGCGGGCCATAGCCGACCACGTCGCCAAGACACCAAATTGTGTCATACTGCCCAGCAGCATCACTCAACACGGTTTCGAGGGCAATCAAATTGGCATGGATGTCAGAGAGGATAAGTACACGCATAGATTTGCATCATACCACAGCCTGATGAAGAGGACGATTTCGAATCCTACGCTTCCACACTCAGGCGGGAATGCTGGCATTCCCGCCTGAGTGTGGAATACACCCATCCAAGCACCCAAGTCGAGTGATTTGACGGAATAGTAGTGGTCGTCTATCATCGACACATTGTCGACATTTTATCGACATATTAGGGTAACCAAACGCTGGTTCACCAAACATCGGGTTAACCAAACTTCTCTATACGGGCAAGGATTCTATTTGTGTGCAGTCAGCCTCTTGATCGAGCAATTATTGGTTCACCCAAAAATGTGACACCGCGTCCTTTTCGTCACATTGGTATTCTCCACCACCCCATGAAGCCAGAGTCCACCAATCTTGCCAATCAAATTGCGGCCTTTTTACGCGCCTCTGGTTTGGATGACATCTGGTTAGAATCAGCTTGGGAAGGAGAAGCGGTTCTCGATCATCTACCCAATGTAGACCTACTCATTACCCTCGGTGGGGATGGTACGCTCCTGCGCGCAGCACGCCTAGGCGCGCGTCATGGTCTGCCCATGCTTGGCGTCAAGATGGGACGTTTGGGTTTCTTGGCAGAAATTATGCCCGACAACTGGCAAGAACCACTGACCCAACTGCTGCAAGGAAATTATTGGGAAGAAGAACGACTCATGGTGCGCGCCCGTCTTGAACGCCCCTCTCCCACAGGCGACACTGTGGAGGTAATCGGGGAATTTGACGCACTCAATGATGTCGTCTTAAGCCGTGGTGGTTTGGCTCGCGTTGTACGCATCAGCCTGAAACTGGATGGCGGCTACCTGACAACTTACACCTGTGATGGTTTAATAGTCAGTACTGCAACTGGCAGTACAGGCTATGCGCTCGCTGTGGATGGTCCCATCTTGCCACCAGAATTACGCAACATTTTGGTGTTGCCCATTGCCTCCCATCTGAGTATGGATCGCGCAGTGGTCTTGGCAGAGGGAACTGAAATCCGTATGCGAGCGTATAGTGATCACGAGGCGATGTTAACTGTGGACGGACAATTTGTGGTAGAGGTCTCTAGTGGTGACGAAGTCATCGTCTCCGGCAGCCCGCATCTTGCTCGTTTTATTCGTCTCCGCGACCGTCACTATTTCTATCAAGCGCTTATGGAGAAGCTGCGTTGGCCGAATGCCAAGGAATTTTAAATTTAAATGAGTAATCCAGTACCTTCAACACAATCAACAACCGAGCAATCAACAACCGAGTCAACGGCTGTACCCCAAAGGACACCAGAGACTACACAACCAACAGATCTACCTGTAACGCCCACAAATAGGGGTGCGCCTGATACCCTCTATTGTGCGAACCATCCCAATGTAGAAACACTCTTACGCTGCAACCGTTGCGAAAAACCCATCTGTCTAAAATGTGCCACACTGACCGATGTAGGCTACCGTTGCCAGGAGTGCATCCGTGGTGTGCAAGCATCCTACTTCAATGCCGAACCAATGGATAACCTCATTGGCTTTGGTGTCGCGCTGCTTGTAACTGCCTTTGCCTCGCCCATCGCTGGTTTTATCTTTAGGTTTGTGCCCTTCTTCATCGGCGTCATTCTTGCCTTTATGATAGGCAGTGGTGCTGGTGGTGTTTTGGCACAGATCATCCGCAGCGCAGTCGGTAAGCGGCGTGGGCGTCATCTGCGCCACTTTGCCTTGGCGGGCATTGTGCTAGGCGTTTTAATTGGCAGTGTGGTGGGACTTTTATTCTTTAGAATCCCCGTCTTAAGCATCACAAACCTGATCTTTATGATTCTGTCGGCAGCAACTGCCTACCGAATTTTGCGATAGTTGCTTTGCACACCGCAATTTGATGTGCTATTATTCTCACAAATTACAATTCAAGTTCATTCGCCACTTCTTTGCGGAGGCGCTACTGTGCAATTCCTTGTACGCCCGCTTTTGATCCTATCGGCTACCATGTTCCTTTTGGTTGCCTGCACGCGGGAACGCCCCACGCCAGAGCCAACCGCCACGGTCGCCGTGCAAGTTGCTGACCCACAAACCGTTCCCACTACAGCCGATCCCGTCTCGCCCACTGTTCCAATCACGGGTGAGACCAGTGTAGAGGGGGGCATTGCTGTGACCACTACACCCGGCCCCAATGAGACGCCCACGCCTGCTACACAAGAAAACTTTCAATACATTGTACAGCCAGGGGACACACTTGGGACGGTTGCAGAGCGATTTGAGACGGATATTGAAATGCTACGCCGCCTGAACAGGCTAGACAGCGATGCCCTTTCGGTAGGTCAGCCGATTAACGTTCCCTATGTAGAGGGAATGACCGTAGAAGGTATGCCCACGCCAACACCGGGGCCGTTTCTCTATACCGTTCAGGTTGGTGATACCTTAACCGGTTTAGCTTTACGCTTCGGGGTAAGTTCAGCCGCCATCCTAGAGGCTAATTCGTCCGTGCTGCTAGACCCCAACAACCTTGCCATCGGCGCAACCATTCTGATACCTGGCTATCAACCACCCACCGATGCTTCCGCCGCAGGTGAGGATGAAACGGCGACAGGAGAGAGTAGCGACTCTGTGGTTCATGTCGTGCAAGCAGGGCAGGGTTTAATTGGAATTGCTGCCCTCTATGGCGTCTCTGTGGATGAAATTGTCGCCGCCAATAACTTAACCAGCCAGGACATTTTACGCATTGGGCAAGAGCTGGTCATTCCTGGTGTCACAGAACTCGACGTCGCCATTGCAACAGGCAGTACCCATGTCGTTCAGCTTGGAGAAAGTCTGCTGAGCATCGCCCTAACCTATGGCGTAACTGTGGCAGAAATTCAAGAAGCGAATGACCTCGACAATCCTGATTCCATCTTTATCGGTCAAGAGCTAATCATTCCGGGCCAATAATCTGCCATCATTTCGGCATGTCTCGCCCGCGCAGAATCCTGACCTCGAATTAGGATCCAGAGACTAAACTCAAGGTCGAGCTATTCCTTCCCAGTCTCGACTACCAGATACCGCAATTCCTCCCGGAGGCCGATGGCTTCCGGGAGGCTCATTCCTCACTACAAACTTTCACATTAGATTTAAATTGCATTTCAGGATGGACAGTGCGGGAGATACACCCGTTATTTGCCAGCTTAATCGGATGCACGTTTTGGCCTTTCGTAATTCACCCGTGAATCCGCAAGCAATTTCTATTTTCTAGTTGCGTATTCTCGATGGTGATATTTTCCACTGTGATACTCTCCACAGTGTGTGAACAGTGCACAAGTAACGTATAGTGGCATCCGTCCTCTTCTTCAGACTCTTCTCTCAGAAAGGAACTCATGTCATCACCACACGCCTATGCTATCACGCGGGGCTATTTAATTCCCGTATTGCTCTGCCTCTACCTACAGTTCTCCCCGTCGGTCGCCACAGCCGCGCCGCCAGCATCGTTTCCCAATGCAACGCCTCCCGGTGCAATCACGATTGTCCCCAACCCACGCACGGAAGGTGAAGCGTTTGGGAGTGCAGCCATGCTCGATGGCAACACCCTCGTCGTCGGCGCACGCGCGGCCAATGTTGGAAGCAACGAGCAGCAAGGTGCCGTCCTCATCTTTGAGCAGGACGGAGATGGAGAATGGCAGCAGATCAAGCGCATAACAGCGGATGACGGCAACGCCTTTGATGGCTTTGGTGCAGCGGTCGCCATCCACGGCGACACAGTCGTGGTGGGCGCAATATACGCTGAAATCGATCCAGACGAGATCAACCAGGGTGTAGCCTACGTCTTTGAACGCAACGAAGGCGGGGCTAATCAGTGGGGTCAGGTAAAAAAGCTCTACGGCAGCTTGGGGAATCGGTTGGATAACTTCGGCAGTGCCCTTGCTTTGCAGGACGACAACATCTTTGTCGCCGCGCCCAACCAAGGCAACGGTATGGTCTATCACTTCCAGCGCAACCTGGGTGGTGAGAACAATTGGGGCGAGGCGCAGCAGTTGTTCGACACAGCGGGTCGCGAGAATGACAACTATGGCACTGCCATTGGCTTTGACGGCACGACTTTGGTCGTAGGCTCTGCGCGCAGCGATATTACGGAGCTGTATAGCAATGACGGTGCGGCCTTTCTTTATACCTTTGATGCTGGCGTGGATGCGTGGCAGGAGGTGGACAAGTTCAGTGCCAGTGACGCAAGCTCCAACAGTAACTTCGGGCGCGCGGTCGCCATCTATGGTGAACTCATCGCCGTGAGCGCACCTTTTGCCGGGGGTGATGAGGGCATGTTCAGCGTGGGCAAGGTCTACATTTTCGAGCGCAGCAGCGACCAATGGTCTGAAACTAACATTTTAAGGCCCAGCGTTTCCTCCGCATTCGCTTACTTTGGCACAGCACTAGTCGCCACAGCAGAGGGCCTCCTTGTCGGTGCCAGCCAAGATAACGGCGTCCTCTATGCCTTCCAGCCTCTGCCGACAGCGGCTGAGCTACCGCAAGCCACTTGGCATGAAGTCGCTCGCCATGCCGCCGAAGTTGAATTTTTCCAGAGTGACTATGGCAGTGTCCTAGCTGCCGCCGACGGGCAGATCGTCGTCGGTGCGCCACGGCTTGAACTCATATCGGGTGGGGTCTATCTCTACAATGCGGAAGATCTGTTTACCACCGCACCTGTTTCTGAGCCGTCACTGGCCTTTCTGCCGCTGCTTACGAACCAAGCAGTTGTATTGGAAATCACAGGACAACTCGA
>JBBQIG010000392.1:0-5629 GCA_038324715.1 Anaerolineae bacterium
TATTGACAGTTCCATGGCAGGGACAGCCGATTTTCTGCCCGAATATGATGAGTTATCACCTGTCTATGTTAAGGCAGGTGAAGCGGCACTAGCACATACTGTAGTGCTAAAACTCAATGGCGGCTTAGGCACATCTATGGGCATGGACGGCCCCAAGTCGCTATTGCCCGTTAAAGATGGCCTCTCTTTTCTAGACATTATTGCGCGTCAAATTTTACATATGCGTCGCACCACAGGTGTGCGCCTACCCTTGCTGCTGATGAATAGCAGCATGACCGACGCGCCAAGCATGGCTACATTGGCGAGCTATGACGAGCTAGCCCAAGAGTTGCCTTTGTCCTTTGTGCAAAATGAAAACCCAAAGATTTGGGCAGACACCCTGGAGCCTGCCGAGTGGCCCGATGATCCTGCCAAAGAATGGTGTCCACCAGGGCATGGCGATATCTACGCTTCACTTGTCACGAGTGGCATGCTAAAGAGCCTGTTAGATGCTGGCTATGAATATATTTTTGTTTCCAATGCAGATAACTTGGGTGCGGTCTTAGACCCGGCTATTTTGGGCTATTTTGCCCAGGAGAAGTTACCTTTCCTCATGGAGGTAGCCGACCGCACTGCCGCCGATCGCAAAGGTGGACATCTTGCGCGTCGCGCCGACGGGCAGTTGATCTTGCGTGAATCTTCGCAATGCCCGCCCACCGAAATTGAGCTTTTCCAAGATATTCAGCGCTATCGCTATTTCAACACCAACAATCTCTGGCTCCACTTGCCCACGCTTCAGCAACTCTTAGCAGCCCATAACAACTTGCTCGAGCTGCCGTTGATCCGCAACGAAAAGCCGGTTGACCCCACCCAGCCCTCCTCGCCGCGCGTCTATCAACTGGAGACAGCAATGGGATCAGCCATTGGCCTTTTCGAGGGTGCAAGTGCCATCCGCATCCCCCGCAGTCGTTTTGTACCCGTCAAAAAGACTAATGACTTGCTCTTACTTTGGTCAGATGTCTACGAACTTGGTGAGGGGTATCTGCCTCGACTGGCGTCAGGCATTGTGAATCCGCCCCTGGTCGTGCTTGATGACAAGCACTATGGTCTCATCAACGATTTGCGTCTGCGCTTCCCACATGGTGCGCCCTCGCTCATTGGAGCCACTGCCGTACGCGTCTATGGTGATGTACATTTTGGCGCTAATGTCGTGGTCACGGGCGACGTGACCATCAACCATGATGGCCCCACCCCTCTCCACATTCCCGACGGCACGCATCTTACTTCGGAATATGGATCGAGATTAAATTAACCAAGATTCGGACGTTCATACAATCATGTGCAGGGCCAACTTCTTTTGAAGTTGGCCCTCTCTCTTTTCATCAAGTTTCTTTCATCAGATTGAGCACTTGCAAAGCATCAGTTACGCCCTCGACTCCGCAGCCCCGTGCTATAATGGCAGCGCAACCTACAAGACAGCATTTAGGAGGAACGATGCGCCATTTCCTACTTTTATTGATCGCTATGTCCATTCTCAGCGCGTGTGGCAGGGACGAACCGGCCCCAACCCCCATGCCCACCGAGACACCCGTCCCAGCCCCCACCCTTGCACCTGAACCAGTGTCCTATCCCAGCCCAGCCTTCATGGAGTGGCTCGCTACCCACGAATTTGAGTTTAGACAGGACGTACCCGACGGCAGTAAACGCTTTACGCGCGCCACCGATCCCAATGGCGTTGCCGTGGACATTTACCCCGATGGCATTGCCGCTTGGGGAATGGCAATGGATCCCGATGCAGCCACAGTTGTGCTCTCTGAGACCACCGATATTGTGATCCAGGCACTTGAAATGCATGGTCACGATCCAAAGCCGGTGCAAGATGCCCTACAAGCACCCTACGAGTTGCCAATGAGTTTACAAGAAGGCGATTACAACTTCCTGCTTGAACGCACAGCCTCTGGTGTTAACACACGCGCCACATTCCTAGAGCCATAACCCCAATAACTCTAGAGCCATAAATGGCACGCTGCCAAAGATGGTAATCTGCCAAGATGCCCCGCATACAGTGGGGCATCTTGGCGTACTTACTGTTCTTCTCTCCATAACTCCCCGCTCACATTGTCGTATCGCCGACAGATAGCCGCACTGCGTTGCTCTATACTGGTCTTAATTGTGCTTTCATTCACGAATGCTCATCTTGTATATCTCATGGCACCTCTTTAAGTGCCTGTTCCAAGTGTCTGTGTAGGTTGCAAGTTCTGGCGTCGTTAGTCGCTCTTTAGGAATTATTCATGTCGTTAGAAATATTGGATCCACCCCACGTGGCAGAAACCACCCCCACGCCACCCCCTGCGTCACGGCCCATCATCCAGCTTGAGCAATTGAGCAAGAGCTATAGTGAAGCTGGACAAACCCGGCGCATCCTCGACAGCTTGGATTTAGAATTTACTGCGGGTGACTTTGTTTGTCTGGTGGGCAAGTCGGGCAGTGGCAAGAGTACGCTGCTCAACCTCATCTCCGGCATTGATGCCCCGACGCAAGGGCATGTCACCCTCTACACAGGCGACCAAGCTGTGCGACTGACTGCGCTCAATGAGCATGAGCGCACCCTTTTTCGTCGCCAGCATATCGGCATCGTTTTTCAATTCTTTAACCTGATTCCCACCCTAACCGTCCTGGAAAATGTTACCTTGCCCTTAGAGCTGGCAGGTAGGCGCGGCAATGGTCGTCGCGAAGCAATCGCCTTGCTCGAACGTGTGGGGCTAGAGAACCGGCTACAGACCTATCCAGATCGTCTCAGTGGCGGTGAGCAACAACGCGTTGCCATTGCCCGCGCCCTGGTACATGATCCTCTTTTAATTTTGGCGGATGAACCCACCGGCAACTTGGATGAGGAGACAGGCACGAATGTCTTAAGCCTGCTTTTGGAGTTGACGCGTGATGCGGGCAAGACTCTTTTGATGGCAACCCACGCGCCAGAGGTCGCCGAGCAAGCTGACCGCGTGCTGCATCTCGTTCACGGCAAACTTATGAGTGACCAACTTTGGCGCGCCCAACAGGGTGACCGCACCGGCACCGACTAGGCAGGAAAGACAGGCATGGCACAAACAGCATCACCCCGCGCAATCTTTCGTTTAGCATGGCGACATGCGTGGCGACGTCCGTTGCAAAGTCTCTTTCTCGTTGCTGGCGTCGCCATCGGTGTCGCCATGATTGTTGCCATTGACCTTGCCAATGGCTCGGCTCAACGCGCCTTTGCGTTGGGCACAGAGACCGTGGCAGGTCGCGCCACCCATACGATTGTCGGCGGTGCGACAGGACTGGACGAGCAAGTCTACGCCGATTTGCGTCGCAATTTGGGCGTGCGTATGAGCGCGCCCGTGGTGGAAGATTACGTGGTCATTCAAGAACTAGACCGCCAACCCATGCGCCTGCTCGGTGTGGATCCCTTTGCCGAATCACCCTTTCGCTCCTATCTGGGAACTGGTGGCAGCAATGAGCCAGCGCCCGACTTTCTGACCCCATTGATGGTGCAGCCCAACACCGTTTTACTCAGCAGCGAAGTCGCCGCGCGCTATGGGCTTCAGCCCGGTTCAACACTGACTGCCTTTGTAGGCTCCAATCGTCACACGTTAGAGATTGTTGGCTTGCTGGAGCCATCGGACGATCTCAGCCGCCGCGCCCTGGATAGTCTGTTGCTGACTGACATTGGCACAGCGCAAGAAGTCTTGGATCGGGTTGGACGTTTAGACCGTATTGACCTGATTATGGCAGATACCCCCCAGGGTGCAGCCGAACTGGAGCGCATTACCGCCAGCCTGCCACCCAATGCCCGCGTTGCCACCAGCAGTGCGCGGGATGGCACCGTCAATGAAATGACCGCTGCCTTTGGGCTAAACCTCACCGCGCTCAGTCTGTTAGCGTTGGTGGTGGGCATGTTCCTCATCTATAACACAGTCACCTTTAGCGTTGTCCAGCGCCGGCGCGTCATTGGCACGCTGCGTGCACTGGGTATGACTCGTCGCGAAGTCTACGGCATGATTCTGCTCGAAGCCTTTTTGCTCGGCCTCTTGGGTACATTGGCAGGCTTGGGGCTGGGAATTTTGTTGGGACGCGGGGCTGTGCAGTTGGTCACACGCACCATCAACGATCTCTTCTTTGTCGTCTCTGTGCGTGAAATTGAGATACCCTGGTTTACATTGGTAAAAGGTACGCTCATCGGCTTGGCAGCGGCTGTGTTTGCCGCGGCGATTCCTGCCTATGAAGCCACCAGTGTAGCCCCAGCGGGTGCGCTCCAACGCAGCAGTATTGAAGAACGGTCACGGCGAGCCTTGCCCTGGATCAGCGTGGCGGCAGTTCTGCTCTTGGCACTGGGTGCGCTGCTGTTGATCCCTGAGTGGAGTTTAATCATTGCCTTTGCAGGTCTTTTTGTCATCATTATCGGCGCGGCTCTCCTCTCCCCCATTCTGACGCTTTGGTTCATGCTCCTCATCCAACGCACTACCAATGCGACCAGCGGCATTATCGGACGCATGGCTCCGCGCACCATCACGCGTACCCTCAGCCGCACGTCGGTGGCAGTTGCCGCTTTAATGGTCTCCGTAAGTGTCATCATCGGCGTCGGCGTCATGATCAGCAGTTTCCGCACCACCGTCGAATTGTGGTTGGATGATGTGTTGCAAGCCGATATTTTCATATCGCCTCCTTCGCTCAATGCAACCGCAGCAACAACCATCCTCGACCCCACCATCGTGACGGATCTTGCCACTTATCCAGGCATCAGCGGCTTTGCCACCACGCGTGGCGTCAATACTGCCATTTTTCTCGAGGATAGAGATCAAGCGTTGGAAGTGCGGTTGATTGCGGCGAGTGAAGATTTGGCAGGTGAAGACCGTCGTTATCGTGCTTCCGTGGGTGATTGGCAAGCGACCTGGGCCGCGACCCAAGCAGGAGGCATTATCATCAACGAACCGCTGGCAAATCGCTATGATCTCACCGTGGGTGACGAAATAACAGTGCAGACGGACAAGGGTCGTCACGACTTCCCCATTGTAGGGGTCTCGGTAGATTTTGACGTGAACCCAGCCCTTTTCCTAGATGATGCAAGCTACAGAGAATGGTGGGACGACGATGCCATTTCGGCGGTAGGCTTATTTGTGGAGCCAGATCGCAATGTGGATGAGATGGTGGCAGAGTTACGCACCACCTTTGGTACGCGCTCAGAGTTGCTCATCACCTCCAATCGAGGCACGCGCCAAGGCGCGCTGGAAGTCTTTGACCGCACCTTTGCCATCACCGTAGCCTTGCAAATCCTGGCGGCACTGGTAGCCTTTATTGGAATTCTCAGCACGCTCATGAGCTTGCAACTGGAACGCGTACGCGAGATTGGTGTCTTGCGTGCCACGGGCATGACCCGACGGCAGCTATGGCGGCTCTCGCTTTTTGAAACAGGATTGATCGGCACCAGCGCGGGACTCATCGCCATGCCCACGGGCTTTCTGCTCTCGCTCATCCTCATCTACATTATCAACTTGCGCTCGTTTGGCTGGACGCTAGAGATGCGCCTAGACCCAATGGAATTTGCCCAAGCCTTTTTGGTTGCGTTGGGTGCAGCCCTCATTGCCGGACTCTATCCCGCATGGAGCATGGG
>JBBQIG010000393.1:0-5609 GCA_038324715.1 Anaerolineae bacterium
CCTACAAGCTGTACTTCTGGTGTGAGTGTGATGCCGAATTGTTGGGCTACGGTGGTCTGGATATGTTCCATCAGACGTGTAACATCTTCTGCTGTGGCGGCACCGACCCCGCCACGGTTGACGATGAAATTCGCATGGAGGCTGCTGACTTCTGCGCCACCTACTTGCGCTCCTTTTAGTCCGGCTTGCTCAATGAGCTTCCCCGCATGGTCGCCAGGGGGATTCATAAAGGTGCTGCCCAGGCTTGCTTCAACGGGCTGTGTGCGGCGTCGATGTTGCAGAAATTGCTCGGCGCGGCTACGGATTTCTTGCTCGTTGCCTTGTGCGAGGCGAAAGTTTGCACTCAACAGCACGGCATTAAATCCAGCGCGCAATGCCTCAGGTTGCTTAAGGCGACTGGCACGATAGGCATAGGCAAAATTATCTAGCCTGTATTCCACGACATCGCCTGTTGAGTCCAGTAACAGAGCGTATTCAAGCGAATCTTTAATCTCACCCCCATGCGCCCCAGCGTTTCCCACCACCGCACCCCCGACTGTCCCCGGCACACTGACTGCCCATTCCAGACCCGTCAACGCTTCGCGTACACTGTGGCGAGCGACGCCAGCCATGAGCGCACCACTCTCTGCCACCAGGTAAGGCCGCTCATCCTGGGGATAGTCGCAGCAGGGTGGTTGATCGACGCGTACTTGGCGACAGCGGTTGTGAATGACCAAGCCCTGAATGCCCCTGTCGCTGATGAGCATATTGGAACCGCCACCCAAGAGAAAGTAGGGTAGCTCTATCTTGCGTGCCCAACGCACCAGCTTAATCATCTGGTCGGTGCTGTTGACCTTGGCGAAGTATTGCGCTGGGCCTCCCACCTTCATGGTGGTATAGGGCGCAAGGGAAACGTTGGTCTGGATGTCAATGCCCAAACTTGTAGGTAGTTGCAGATCCAGGTGCGCTGTAGCTAGGTCCATTGTGCTAACCATTGTTCCTATGCACTGTTAAGTTGCGGTCATGAAGTTGGGCTAGGAGCAATTCGCCAATGCGATAGCTGTCACCCGCGCCTAATGTGATCACCACGTCATCCCTTTCCACGGTTTCCGCCAAATATTCGGCACTCTCCACCAACCCGCTGATGTGGCGAATGGCAGGGTGGGGGCTGGCTGCAACCAATGCTTGTGAGCTGACAGTGCCATCGTTTTGCTCACGCGCCGCAAAGATATCGGTCACGATCACCTGATCGGCAGCAGAGAAACTTTGCGCCATCTCTTGAAGTAAATTGCGTGTGCGGCTGTAGGTATGCGGCTGAAAGACTGCCCAAATACGCCGTGTGGGGAAGCGGTCGCGGGCGGCACTGAGCGTTGCAATGATTTCGGTGGGGTGATGGGCATAGTCGTCAATGATCAAGACGCCATTGGACTCACCCTTAACTTCAAATCGGCGCGCCACCCCGCGATAGTCACTCAGGGCATGAATTGCGTCGGCAATAGTGACTTCGCAGCGAACTGCGGCGGCAATGGCGGCTAGGGCATTGAGTACATTGTGACGACCGGGAACCTCTAGGCTCAAGGTGCCAGCCGACATACCCCATTGGTTCAACTCAGCTTGCGTGCCGTGGTTGGCAACGGGTTGCAGATTCACAGCTTGCAAGTTAGCTTCGGCATCAAGCCCGTAAGTAATCCAGTCGGGGCCGCGTGAATAGCCATAGGCGCGCAACTGTTCAGCCCCTTCATCATCATGGCAGGAGATGATCAATCCGCCACGGTCTACATTGTCTATGAATTGCATAAAGGCGCGGCGAAAGCTGGCAGGCGTCGGGAAGCAGTCAGGGTGATCCCACTCCACATTGGTAATGACGGCAATATTGGGATTGAGACCCAGAAACATATGGTCATATTCATCTGCTTCAATGACAAAAAAGTCACTTGTTCCCGCTGCGGCGTTACCACTGCCAGGCAGATCGGCCCCGATGATGTAACCAGGCGCAATACCAGCACGGGTGAGAATCTGTACGATCATGGCTGTGGTGCTGCTTTTGCCATGCGTGCCAGCGACGGCAATCACTTGACGGCCCGACAAGAGTGCAGGCAGAAAATCGCTACGCTTGACCACGGGAATGCCCAACTCTTGGGCTGCTTGGAGTTCTGCGTTTTCGTTGTTGATGGCGCTGCTAATCAGCACGACATGCGGGCGTTGGTCTGCGGGGAGATCTAGTAAATTGGCCGCGCTCTGTTGGAGTGCAACTGTTGCCCCTCGTGCGGCAAGGCGCGCGGTCATGGCATTGGGCTGGCGGTCACTGCCACTTACTTGCACGCCCATCTCTAGCAAAACGTGCGCAATGGGGCTTAGACCCGCGCCGCCAATGCCAAGCAGGTGAATATGCAGTTGCGGATCACGCGCTTCAAGACGTGTAATCCAAGATTGGGGACTGTTGTCGAACAATGACGAAGCGACTTCCATAAAGGCTGTGATGATCCCTCGAATTATTTCTTAGGCGTATTGCGGAATTTAATGATCCAAACATCGTAAGTGGACAAGCGGGTTTATGATCTGCTACTCAAATTATCTGGATCATTATTTCTTTAAAAGCGCCTTAAATGGTTCTTAAACATTCCGGGCGGATTATCCGCGCACGCGAAAGATAAGGAGTACGGCAACTGGCACAATCCAGTAGACTGGATTGTCAAACAATGCAGGTGGCAGATATTCGATTAAGGTCTGCGCCGTTTCAGTCAGCGTGTTTTCAAAGACTGTTACCTGACCAATTGGATAGCCGTAGTTATGTTGGTAGTACCAAAGCGTCCCGGCAATTAGATAGCCATTGAGCAGCCCGATAATCAAACTGAGCAGTGTGCCTTGGGGTGGTGGCGCGGGTGTTCCAGAAAAGTTGAGCGTGCGTCCGGAATAGGCCCCAAAGACGATCACAATAAAGATAATGCTATAGATGGTGCTGAGAAGCAGCTCATTGGTGGTGCTGCCATCGGAATCGCCGCCGAATGCATTGCCAACGGTTGTCACTACGCCGGTCAATTGCTCTTCAAAAAAGGTCAAGATAAAGATCGCCACCAAGATGATCAGGGTGCTACCTAACTCTTTGACATAGCCGCGGGCTAAGCCGATCAAAGTCACCGTCAGCCCGATGCTGATAAAGATAAGTTCAACAGGTCCCATGATGCCGTCGCTTACGGCTCGTCCAGGTTGACGATCTCTTGCTGAATAGGTGAACTGGCATATTAATCTGTAACACCAACACCGTCACCAAACAGTTTGAGACCGAAGAAGACACGTTAAGATTTAGCTTTGGCCCCACCGCGAATGGTGCTGGCTGCCAAAACCAAGAGCAAGGTAAGCAGGATGACTAGGCCCAAGTTGCCTGCGGCGTCGATCAACCCCCACAAACTGCCGATGCCATTCCAGAGTAACTGGAGACCCCCACTGACAAGTCCCATGATGTTGAGACCATTTTCATCGGCAATTATCAACTCACCATCTGGTGCAAAGAGTGCTAGTAGGCTTGGTCCAAAAGCAACGGCGAAGAATAGCCCGTTGAGGATTCCAAAGAGAATAGCCCAGCCATTGCGCAGGCTCTTCTTGTCATCGATCATTACATTGGAAAGGGCATAGGATCCAACAAATAGGGCGACCCACACCACAAACAAGAAAGATGTGCGTCCATCGTCAGATACAATTGCGGGCGCACTGCCCAAGGCAGTTAGCGCGTCGCCCTGACTATCAGAGAACCCCCCAGCTTGGGCATATGTTACGGCTGCACCACCCAAGTTGGCAATGCTGACAATGGTGTCACCTTCCTCTTGCAACAAAAGCCAAGCAACAAAGGCAATGAGAAAGACAGTGATCTCCCGGCGTGCGCCCCGTCGCCAGCCAAGCCACCCAAAGAAGGCTAGGTATATGATAAAGGAAATGATAATTGTTGCATCGCCGGTCATACCTGGTTGCCCACACCTCTAGTGGAGCCTTTAGTTGAGCCTGCTTAAAGCCTGTAGTAAAGCCTGATGTCGTGTATGCTGATTCATGCTCAAGCCTTCTGCGTCGTCCCTGCCTCGTTGCCCGTTTGTTGTGTACCCTTCTTGCTACTGGTCTTGCCGTGTTTCTCGTATCTGTTCGTATACGTAGAAGCCAGCGATGCCAGCGCATCGGCGATGTGCTGGGCTGCGTCCGGTTGGGCAAGCTTCGTTGCGGCTTGGGCCATTGCTGCACGCCATTCACTTTGGTTTAGCAACTCTACCACAGTACGCGCTAAATCGTCGGTTAATTTGTCATCGTCGATAATGGTTGCGGCGCCGTGGCGAACAAGTTGCTCGGCATTATGCTGTTGGTTCACCATGACCAGTGGAACCAGGACGGAGGGTAACCCTGCCACGGGAAATTCGCCCAATGTGCTGGCTCCGGCGCGGGCAACGGTGAGGTCGGCGGCTGCCAGTGCCAGAGACATGGCTTCGTGCAGATAATCCACAGGATGATAGCGACGCAGCGCGCCACCACTCAAAACGCCACTCGTCCGCAAGCCCTGTATTTGCTCTTTCGCCAATGTCCAATCACGCTCTCCCACCACATGGAGCAGATGAGCATGGGGCAAAAGGTCACCCAATGCACCCCAGGTTGCTATGTTGATGCTGCGCGATCCTCGGCTGCCTCCCCATATTAATACGAGCGGTGTATCGTCGCTGCCATCCATGGTGGGACGGTCAATGATCTGGGCTAATTGTTTTCGCGCTGTGATGCGACTTTCTGCTGCCTCGACTAATTCGCGTCGAACGGGATAGCCAGTGACGACTGCTTTGCCTTGTGGGGCAAGACCCCCCAAATAGCGAGCGGCTTCGGGGAAACTTACCGCAACTCGTTGCGCAAATCGACTGAGCCAAAGAATGGCTGCGCCCGGCGTCATATCGGGCAGATAGATCAAGACAGGGATTCGACGCCAGCGACAAGCCATGACCATGGGCACACAAACATAGCCGCCCGTTACAAAACAAACGTCTGGCTGAAACTCTGTGAGAATGGAAAGGCTTTGTCGAAACCCTTTGAGCATTTTGGCAGCATTCGCTAGCGCCGTCAACGGATTTTTGCCGCGCAGTTGCCCGGTTTCAATGCCCCGATAGGCAATCCCCGCGCGCTCCACCAATCCCTGCTCCATGCCCCCTATACTTCCCACCCAGAGCAACGTAGCCGCTTCAGGTGCGGCGGGTGCTTCGGGATCGGGCAGAGGCGGGCTGTCTGGAACCGGAGCTTCCAGTGGCGACATTGCCGCTGGCGCGGGCATTGCTTCGTCCGCTTGTGGAGCTTTTACCAGCGGTGTTGGTTGTGGTCTTAGTTGGGCTGCTACGGCTAGCGCGGGGTAGACGTGTCCCCCCGTTCCCCCACCCGAAATTAAAACGCGCATAGGCTGTCTGCGGATCAGTTGAATGTGGGGTGGCCGCATCGGCCACCCGACTGATGTTAAGTAAGATGCCGATGGCAGCCATGACTGTCAAGAGCGAACTGCCACCATAGCTGATAAAGGGCAGCGTTACACCTGTGGCTGGAGCAATGGCAAGTGTCACGGCTGCATTGAGCAAGGCTTGAAGCGCCAATAGAGATGTAATGCCAGTGGCAAGGAGCAT
>JBBQIG010000394.1:0-5593 GCA_038324715.1 Anaerolineae bacterium
ACAACAGCCAACAATATTATGGCTTCGGAGCAGCTATTCCGTATGGGGATTGGGGGTGAATTAGTTATCTTGCTGAGTGAAATCGTATTGTCGCTACTGCTTTACAAATTACTCAAACCGGTAAACAAGACACTTTCGCTGGTTGCAGCAGTTTCCCGGCTGGCAATGACCACGATTCATGGGATCAATCTGCTTAACCAATTTTTTGTTTTGCTTCTTTTAAGTGGCGCTAGTTACTTAACCGTGTTCGAACCCAGTCAGTTGCATGCCCTGGTGATGCTGTTTCTCAATGCATATCGCTATGGATTTGACATTGGAATTGTATTTTTAGCGCTGCATGCTTTTCCCCTGGGTTATTTAATTTACAAGCCGGGTTACTTTCCCAAAGTTCTGGGTATCTTGTTTGTAGTTGCATCCTTCGGTTATCTAATCGATAGTTTTGCACTTCTTCTGTTGCCCAACTACGAAACCACACCGATTTATCTTGCGCTTCCTATTGCTATTGCGGAAATTGCATTTCCTTTTTGGCTGTTGGTTAAGGGTGTAAACGTCGAACGATGGGAAAAACGTGCGCTTGAAGTTGCCTAATAAAATCAATGTTGAATTGTCATAAACCATTCCAAAATAACCGAAATAGAAAATCTCTGGAGGAGATCTCATGAAAGCAATTGTCTATCACAACTATGGTTCACCCGATGTTCTTAAGCTGGAAGAAGTTCAAAAGCCAGTCCCGCAAGACAATGAAGTTTTGGTGAAAATTGTTGCGGCATCTGCTGCCGCAGGTGACTGGCATTTAATGCGCGCTGACCCGTTCTTGGCTCGCTTCATGTACGGGCTTCTAAAACCAAAGTTCAAAATTCTCGGCTCTGACCTAGCAGGGAGGGTTGAAGCGGTGGGCAAAAACGTAAAGCAGTTTAAGCCCGGTGATGAGGTGTTTGGGGATATATCCCAACATGGCTTTGGCGCTTTTGCCGAGTATGTTGCTGCCCCTGAACATGCCTTTGCGCTGAAACCCACCAATCTAACCTTCGAGCAAGCCGCGACCATAGGTGTGTCGGCAGTCACCGCCCTGATAGGTCTGCGCGACCAAGGACAAATTCAGCCAGGTCAGAAGGTGCTAATCAATGGTGCGTCTGGCGGCGTAGGGACCTTTGCGGTGCAGATTGCCAAAGCATTTGGTGCGGAGGTTACCGCTGTATGCAGCACAAGCAAAGTGGAGATGGTGCGCTCGCTTGGTGCAGATCATGTCATTGATTATACGCAAGAGGATTTCACCCAAAATGGAAAGCGTTATGACCTGATTCTGGCTGTGAACGGTTATCGTCCGCTTTCGGCGTATCAGCGTGCCCTAACGCCGAAGGGCACTTATGTCATGATTGGAGGTTCCACGGCGCAAATGTTTGAAGCCATGATCCTCGGACCCATGCGATCCAAGAAGGGCGGTCAGCAAATGGGTAATATGCTGGCGAAACCCAATCAGAAGGATTTAATTTTCATGAAAGAACTAATTGAAGCTGGCAAAATGACACCTGTCATCGATCGACGTTTCCCGCTGAGTGGGGTTGCTGACGCGATTCGCTATATTGAGGAAGGACACGCCAAAGGAAAAGTCGTCATCAATATTGGAACATAACAACAGAAGCTGACAGGTGCCGGATCATAGAGATCAAGTAAGTGAGGGGACTGCAATGAAAGAAAAATCGAAAGAGAATATGAACGGCAGAATCTGCCTCATTACAGGCGCAACCAACGGCATTGGCAAGGCAACCGCACAGGCGCTGGCGCAGATGGGCGCAACCGTCGTCATTGTGGGGCGCAATCCAGCCAAGTGTGCGGCAGTGGTGAGCGAGATCAAGCAGATCAGCGGTAATGATAATGTGGAAGCACTCATCGCTGATCTGTCGATCATGACGGAGGTTCAGCAAGTAGCAGATCAGTTCAAGGCGAAATACCAGAAGTTGCATGTGCTGGTCAATAATGCTGGCGGAGCGTTTGGGAAGCGACAGGTCACTTCTGAAGGTTTTGAGAAAACTTTTGCACTCAACCACCTGAGCTACTTTCTACTGACCAATTTACTTCTGGATACGCTGAAGGCCAGCGCCCCAGCCCGCATTGTCAACGTCTCCTCAGACGCGCATAAGGGAGCACATCTCGATTTCGACGATTTGCAGTCGGAGAAGGGTAATTTCGTATTCAATGCCTATGGTCGCTCCAAGCTCGCCAATGTCGTGTTTAGCTATGAGCTGGCTCGACGGCTGTCAGGTACGGGTGTCACCGTCAACGTGCTGCATCCTGGTTTGGTGCGCACCGGATTCGCAGGCAACATGGGTGCAGTTGCGTCCGCCATTATTGACCTTTTCATGCGTTTTGTGGGCTTAACGCCAGAGCAAGGCGCACAAACCTCCATTTTCCTTGCCACCTCACCAGACGTGGAGAACGTGACCGGGAAATATTGGGAAAAGAGCAAAGCGGTGTCATCTGGTCGATCCTCCTATGACGCGGCCACCTGGACGCGGCTGTGGGAAGTCAGTGACAAGATGGTTGCGACGACAGCGACAGCTAGTTAATGCCTTTAACTATAGAAAAGGCGCAGAGACTCCCCGATTCATGGGGGTGGTGAATGCGCCAGACGCTATACAAAACGTATATTTGTATAGAAAATGTGGTACAATTCCCTTATGCGTATCACGTTCAAATACCGCCTGAATCCATCGCCTGCCCAACGCGCTGCCTTGCAACGTCAACTTGATTGTTGCCGTTTTGTGTACAACAAGGCGTTGGAAGCTCGTAAGACTGCCTACGAAGAACGGCAAGAGTCGCTCTCTCGATACGACACGGTGACGATGATCCCGCAATGGAAAGCAGAGAACGAGTGGATCAAAGAGGGTCACGCTCAAGCAATGCAAGAAGCCTTGACGCGCCTCGACCTTGCCTTTCGTGCCTTCTTTCGCCGCGTGAAGTCTGGCGAAAAAGAAACTGGCTATCCGCGCTTTCGTGGGCGTGGTTGGTATGACTCGTTTACCTACCCGCAAGAGAAAAGCAACTGGCGTTTCTTGGATAATGGCAGGATACGCCTTTCCAAGATTGGTGATGTCAAGATTGTCTTGCACCGTCCGCTTGAAGGTCAGTGCAAGACCTTGACCCTTCGCCGCGATCGTGTGGGCAACTGGCACGCCTGTTTCTCTTGCCAAGTCGAAACAATCTTTTTGCCGTTGACTGACAAGGTTGTAGGCGTTGATCTGGGATTGACCACCTTTGCAACTATGAGCGACGGTACGAAGATCAATCGACAACGTTGGATGCGGCAAGACGCTAAAGACATTGCCCGTTTGCAACGCAAGAAGGAAGCATTTGCCAAAGGCTCCTCACAACGGCGCAAGGTCATGCGCGCGTTGTGTCATGCCTACGAACGTGCGGCCAATCGGCGTAAGAATTTCGCTCATCAAGAATCGCGCAAGCTGGTTAACGAAACCCAGTTCATCGCTTTTGAAAAGCTGGACATTGCAGAGATGCAGGTCACGGGCAACAAGACAATCAGCCGCGGCATTGCGGATGTCGCTTGGGGTCAATTCGTGCAGTTCACCGCCTACAAAGCTGCAAACGCTGGTCGAACGGTGACGCTCGTTAACCCCAGAGGCACAACGCAAATGTGTTCCGGCTGTCGTGAAATTGTTCCCAAAAACTTGTCTGTACGTCTCCATGATTGCCCGCATTGCGGCTTGAAACTCAACCGCGACCACAACGCTGCTTTAAACATTCTTGCTCTGGGATTACAGAGCATGGGTTCAATCCCTAGAAGCTCCCCCGTGAACGGGGGAGAGTAATCACAATGAGTGGCTATGTTGAACCATCAATTCTTGGAGAAACGGTGCTGATGATGAACATGCTTGATTTGTCTAACAAGACGGTTGTGATCACGGGGGGTGCGGGGGCCATTGGTCAGGTGGTGGTGGCGACATTGGCAGAGCATGGTGCACGCGTTGCCGTGAATGATCTGCTTCCCTCTGCCGATGCAGGTGCAACCTTTATCCAATTAACGAGTAGGAGCTGCTATTGGCCGCGTCTGACCTACAAAGAAATTCCATAAAGAAATTTCACACAAAAATCCTACACAGAAAGAATAAACAGATGAAGATTACTGCTATCAAAACCCTGGTGGTCAACGCCGAAATGCGCAACTGGGTCTTTGTGAAGGTGGAGACGGATCAAGCGGGTCTTTACGGCTGGGGTGAAGCATCGCTGGAATGGAAGACGCGCGCCGTGGTGGGCGCAGTTGAGGACTTCGCGCCCATGCTAATCGGCGAGGATACAGAGAACATCGAGTTCCTCTACCAGAAGATGTACCGCCAATCTTTCTGGCGCATGGGTGTGATTGGCATGTCTGCCATCTCTGGCATTGAGCAAGCGTTGTGGGATATTCGCGGCAAGGAGTTGAACCAGCCCGTCTATAAGCTCTTGGGCGGCAAGGTGCGCGACCGCGTACGTATGTATACTCACTTAGGGGGTGGCGATATGCGTGCCGTTTATGAAAGCCAACATAGTGCCGACCCGCAAGTCTTTGTAGATCGGGCCTTGGAGGTGATCAGCCGCGGCTATAATGCTGTGAAGGTGTTGATTACGCCGCCCACAGAATCGCTCAACAGCATTGCCGCCTACCAGTACACTGACCGCATGATGTCGGCTTTGCGTGATGCCGTGGGCGACCAAGTGGATATTATGGTCGATTGCCACGGTCGCCATTTTCCTGCCAACGCCATCGAGTTTTGTCGCGTGCTGGCTCCCTACCGTCCTTATTTTGTCGAGGAACCTGTGCCGCCGGAGAATGTGGATGCAATGGCGGAGGTACGCAGAGCCTCGCCTGTGCCAATTGCAACGGGCGAGCGTGTTGTCACCCGCTTTGGCTTCCGTGAACTCTTTGAGAAGCAAGCTTGTCACATCATCCAGCCCGATCTCTGTCATTGTGGCGGACTGTGGGAAGCGAAGAAGATTGCGGCAATGGCAGAGGCTTATTACATCGGTGTGGCACCACATAACCCATTGGGGCCAGTCGCCAACGCCGCTGCCCTGCACTTTGCCCTGAGCACACCTAATTTCCTGATCCAAGAGGATATGCTGACCGACGTGCCGTGGCGGTGGGAGGTGGTGCAGCATAATTTGAAGACCGAGCAAGGACATTGGCTGGTTGCCGATGCGCCAGGGCTGGGCATTGAAGTCGATGAGAAGGCTGCTGCCAAACACCCTTTCCAACAGGAAGTGATACATGCCACTACAGTGCGCGCCCACGACAACGCGATTTTGGACTGGTAGTAGGCATGTCAATCAACGACCTTCCTGGAAGCTCCGAGCTTCCAGGAAGGGTTCTTGGCTAAACGCTCTGCCCAAAGCAGACTATTGATTTACTGGATGAACTCATTCGGGCTACAATGGAGATAGACAAAGCAGAGGCTTACCCATTGATCTACAATCCTATCAAGAGTACTGTCAGGAGGACTCATGCCCACGTTTGCGCCTGAGGTGCTGGATAAACTACGCACCTATGATACCCCCACCATCTGCAATTTAATTGAACTCTTTGAAGTACGTCCGCGCAATG
>JBBQIG010000395.1:0-5588 GCA_038324715.1 Anaerolineae bacterium
GCCGTTCAATTTTGCCGAGTACGCCACTTTGGGTCGCCGCAACATCGAGGTCAACTTTATCGGTTTCGAGTGAGACAAGAGGCTCACCAGCCTGTACCTGATCCCCTTCCTTCTTCAGCCAACTGCCCACGGTGGCTTCAACAACCGATTCTCCCAAATCGGGTACCACAATCTTTGTACTCATGCTTCGTATCTCCTCATGTTTTCTTTCCTGCCCTCTTGACCATGATCTTTTTGAGTTTGTCTCTTTGGCCCTATGTGCTCTTGATCCGCTACGTCCTTGACCGCGCACCTCTTATCAGCGGCTCAACTTAGTCAACCTGTGGGATGGGTGCGGTCAGAATTTTAACTTTTGAGACTTCCAACGCCTGTGCAATGATGGCGGCTTGGTTGCTCTGGTGCCAGGTCGCCGAACCTTCGGAAGGGCTGGCACGTCGCGGTCGCCCAATATAGCGCAAGGGCAAGCTCTCCCCTGGCAGTTCCTGGAGCAATTCTTGAAGCAACGGTCTGGCATACTCCCATGCGCCCATATTTTGGGCTTCTTCTTGCAGCCAAATAACTTCGTCGAGCTTTGAATAGCGTTTGAGAACGGCCTGCAATTCGTCGGTCGGGAATGGATAAAGCTGTTCCACGCGCACAATTGCAATGTTTTCATTCGTTTGGCGCTTCTCATTCATGATCAAATCCACATAGACTTTGCCGCTACAAAGAATTAACCGGCTTACCTGTTCTGGATCGGCATCAGGGTCGTCGATCACCGGTTGCCATTGACCTTCTGCCAATTCGCGCAGAGACGACATCGCCTGTGCGTGACGGAGCAGGCTCTTGGGTGACATGACAACCAGCGGCAATGGATCGGTCTTGAGGAGCGCCGCTTGCCGCCGCAGGAGGTGGAAATATTGTGCAGATGTGGTGCAGTTAACAATGCGCATGTTGGTCTCTGCTGCCATTTGCAGGAATCGCTCCAAGCGTCCGGTTGAATGGTCGGGGCCTTGTCCTTCGTAGCCGTGTGGCAAGAGCAACACAAGTGAAGGAGTCTGCTCCCATTTGGCCCGACCAGAGACCAGGAATTCATCAATGACTGCCTGTGCGGTATTGATGAAATCGCCATACTGCGCTTCCCAAATGACAAGACGTTCTGGCTTTTGAATGTTGTAGCCATATTCATAGCCAATGGCTGCATTTTCGCTCAACGGGCTGTTGTGAATTTCAAAAGCCGCCGTGGCTTGGGGCAGGTGATGCAGCGGGGTATAGGGCTTGCCACTTTCCATATCAAAGAGCACGGCATGGCGATGGCTAAAGGTTCCACGCTCCACATCTTGCCCGGTCATGCGAATCGGCGTGCCTTCTGCCAGAATGGATGCCAATGCCAATTGCTCTGCCGTTCCCCAATCGACATTGCGTTCTTCAGGCGCTTCGAGGATTTGCGAGCGCCTGCCCAAGAGACGCTGCAATTTCGGGTTGATTGTAAAGTCATCCGGCACAGTCATCAGAGATTGCAAAAACCCCTGCAAGCTTTCGATCTCTACAGTCGTGCGTACACGGCGTGCCGCACCTGGTGGCGGGGGCTCAAGCTCTGGGCCTAGATCGGCATCTTCCACTTTGAGATTATCTAAGATTTCCTGCAAGCTTGCCAGTTGTTTTTGCAGAAGCTCTTGTGGTTGAGATTCTTCAACCATCTGCTGTTGAACAAGGGTCTCTGCCCACAGTTGGCGAACAGTCGGATGCTCATCAATTCTTTGATACATCAAAGGCTGTGTAAAGCGCGGCTCATCTCCCTCGTTATGCCCATAGCGTCGATAGCCAATCAGGTCGATGAGGAAGTCCTTTTGAAATTTACTGCGATAGGCCATGGCGATACGCGCGGCTTCAATACAGGCAATGGGATCATCGGCATTAACATGGATAATCGGTATCTTAAAGCCCTTGGCTAGATCACTGGCATAGAGTGCGCTGCGTCCATCATTGGGCGATGTGGTAAACCCCAATTGATTGTTGGCAATGATATGAATGGTGCCCCCGTTGAAATAGCCAGGAGTACGAGACATATTGAGCGTTTCGGCGACAATACCCTGTCCCGAAAAGGCCGCATCGCCGTGGATCAAGATCGGCAACGAGGTATGATGGTCGAAGCGGGGGGGACCAGCCTCACCGGTCAAAGTTCCTGCCGCCCGCGACATGCCTTCAACAACTGGATTTACATGCTCTAGGTGGCTTGGATTGGGTGCGATGCTAACCACCAAATCTAGGGTGCTGCCGCCGGACAAGGCACGTCGCGCCCCAGCGTGATACTTCACATCACCTGTCCAGCCTAGCTCATTGCTCACCGTAACCAGATCGTTGGAGAGGGGGTCTTTGAACTCTAGCAACATCTCCTCATAGGGCTTGTTGAGCAGATGCGCCATGACATTGAGGCGTCCGCGATGAGCCATGCCCAAGAGGACTGTGAAGATGCCATCTTCCGCAGCTTCCCCTACAACCTCATCCAAGAGTGGCACCATCATATCCAACCCCTCAATCGAGAAGCGTGTTTTGCCAGGGAAGGTGCGCTGCAAGAATTGCTCAAATGCCTCGACTTGGGTCAATCGTTCCAGCAAAACAGCCGGATTGATCGGGTCGTTGGGTGGGCGGAACTGTCGCGATTCCGCGACCTGCCGTAACCACTCGCGCTCATCAGGATTACGCAGATGATCGTAGTCATAGCCCGTAGTGGTGGAATAGACCTGGCGCAGCTTTTCAATCGCCTCACAGGCAGAGCTTGACTCTGCCACAAGTGGCCCGCCGACCAGCTCCGCAGGCAACCCGCGCAACTCTTCTTCGCTCAAGCCATAATGGTCGAGGTCGAGCGTTGGGTCACCAAGCGGTTGCGAACCAAGCGGGTCGAGTTGTGCACCCAAATGTCCATATTCGCGAATGGCGTTGGAAAGGTTGACAACTTTAATGACGCCACCAAGTGCCAAGGGGGCACCGGTTTCCGCCTGTGCCGTCGTGGACGGGGCTTGCGTGCTCTCAAATTCTGAGGCATGTTGCTCAAAATAAGCACGTGTCTCGGCATCTACCGCATTGGGGTCGCTGCGGTATCGTTCATATAGCTCCCAGATGTATCCTGCATTGGGGCCGTAAAATTCAGATAGATTGCTCATCGTGTTGGGTTCCGTACTGTCGGAAAGAAACTGCTTGAGCTTCCCGTTTAGCCTTCATAAATTTTGTTTGCTCTTATCTGGTTCTCTTATTTATAGTTAGAGTTTGTAGTTAGAGCTACTCTTGATGTCAATAGTACCATGAGTTTGCAAAAGTTCGATTTGGCAACTATTTTGTGCTAGTCCAATGATTCAAGCGATTGAATTTGTCGAGTTGGATTGTGGGCTTGCTACTAGATAGAATGTGAACAAGACTATAAACAAATAGAGCATCCTTGTATAGAAGATTGCTTCCCGCTTGCTGAAGCAGCAGGTTGTGTTCAATACACATTTCAAGGGTATTTACAGCGCATTTACATGCAAGAGAATTGTTAAACGAATATCACCAGGCGAATAAGGAGAGAACCATGAAGAAGATACAGGTTCAAGGCGTTCATCATCTTACCTTTATTGGTGCTGATCGACAGACCTCTATAGATTTCTGGGAAGGGGTGTTGGGTATGCCCTTTATCTTTGAACAGCCCAATTTGGATGTGCCAGAAGAAAGCCATCTCTATTTCGATCCAGGTGATGGGCGGCTGATCACCGTTTTTACGCGTGAAGATCGTGCTGTCGATACAATGCACAACCCCGAAGGCATTGGCAACTTGCACCACATCGCCTTCATGGTCTCGCGTGCCACCTTTCGGCAAGTGTCGGCGCGCTTGGATGAGCGCGGTGTCAAGCATACAGAAGAGATTGACCGTGGGTTTATGGATTCAATCTACTTTCGTGACCCCCTTGGGCAGTTCATGGAACTCGCTTGCTATAAGTTCGAACCTCCTTTTGGCGTCACCCACGGCGAGGTGTTGCTCGAAGCGCATCGCTTGCGCGTGGCGGAAGGAGCCTATAATATCAGTGACTCACATCTGGCAGATGCAATTGAGTTGTTGAGCACGCGCACGCGCCAGTCACTCTCGGATGATCGAGGGGTGAAACAAGGATATGTTCGCTCCTAATTGCGTTTACGAATAGAATAAGCGGCAGATCAACAAATCTCACAAGCTAGTCCCCAAAGATCTATCACAGAAAAGATCTATCACAGAAAGAGCGATTATGTACCAGACAGATATGTATGAAGGGATGATTGCGGAAACCGTTATGGTTCCGGGTGCAAATGGTGATCTTATCAATGCCTATTTTGCGCGACCGCTGGGCGCAGGGCCTTTTCCGTCGATGGTGCTTATTCATCACGCGCCTGGCTGGGACGAATGGTATCGAGAGGCGACGCGCAGGTTTGCCCATCATGGCTATGCCACAATTTCCCCCAATTTCTATTTTCGTGAAGGACACGGAACACCAGAGGATGTAGGCGCTAAGGTACGCGCGGCAAAGGGTGTTGCTGATGAGCAAGTCTTGGGTGACATTGAAGGCTTCCTTCGCTACTTGAAATCACTCCCCTACAGCAATGGCAAAGTAGGGATTTTTGGCACTTGTTCCGGCGGTCGCCATGCGTTTTTGGCTGCCTGTCGCATTCAAGGCTTTGATGCCTGTGTAGAATGCTGGGGCGGGCGCGTGGTGATGAGCCAAGAGGATCTAAATCCCAAGCAACCTGTCGCCCCCATCGACTATACCAAAGACCTCTCCTGTCCACTTCTGGGTCTTTTTGGCGAAGAGGACAAAAGCCCCACGCCAGAACAAGTGGCGTTGCATGAGCAAGAACTTAAGAAGCATGGCAAGAATTATGAGTTTCACATGTATCCCAATGCAGGTCATGGCTTCTTCTATTATGACCGACCTGCCTATCGGCAAGAGCAGGCGGTGGATGGATGGAAGAGGATCTTCGCCTTCCTGCCAGAGCATCTCGGTACGACTACATAGTTCGCCCACTAAAAAGGCTAATGCAGAACCGCAAACGTAGAAAGGTAAATGTGAATGTGTACCATGATCGTGCAGCAAGTGGAGATTGAGGGCAGTGGTAAGGGGACAAGTGGCTGGTTTCCTGTGCAACAGGTAAATGTCTCCTATGACCATCCCTACCATGTGCCGCTAGAGCACGCGCTTAACATTGATTTTGTGAACGAGGCGCAAGGCCCAGGCGCACGCGTGGCAGTTGAGCTAAGTGTGGAGGCGGCGCGTACGCTCGTGGAAACGATTCTCGCTGTGTTGGCTGAAGCCGATGCGGGTGGACATATTGAGCCGAGCGAAGTTCAGAAATAACAAAGTTATCGGGTCATCCTGGTGGGGTGACTCAGTAGCTGTGGCTGTAACCTTCCTCGGAGCTTGAAGACTCTACTGCAAAAAGGGTAGTAAAATCATGCAAATCTCAGTCAGTTCCCAAGTAGTGGGGTAACAAGGCAAAAATCCCGCTATTTTTGGAAAAGTTTACCTACAATTTGATGATTTTTGCCCCTAAAGTGGGGTATTCTGACATAAAAGATTCGCTCCAAGTTACAAATCGACCTTTTT
>JBBQIG010000396.1:0-5588 GCA_038324715.1 Anaerolineae bacterium
CTTCTCCATCGACACCGTGACAGCCTCGGTCATATAGCGGCGCAACGAACTCTCATTGTCCACAACCGCCATCGCACGCCCACCCAACACATAGGAGGGGCGCACTACTACAGGATAGCCGATACGATTGGCAACCTCCACAGCGTCGGCGGCGCTGCGTGCGCTACCATGTGCCGGCGAAGGAATCTCCAACCGTTCCAACAATTCGCCAAAGCGGTCACGATCTTCCGCCAAGTCAATCGCATTGGGTGACGTTCCCAAAATCGGTACACCTGCGGCCTGAAGGCTATCCGCCAAATTCAGCGGTGTTTGCCCGCCAAACTGCACAATGGCCCCCAAGAACTCGCCCGCTTCCTGCTCGCGCTCCACAATATTCAACACATCTTCAAAGGTCAAAGGCTCAAAATAGAGCCGGTCGCTGGTGTCATAATCTGTACTCACCGTCTCCGGGTTGCAATTGACCATGATCGTCTCATAGCCCAACTCTTGCAGCGCAAAGCTGGCGTGAACACAGCAATAGTCAAACTCAATCCCCTGACCAATGCGGTTTGGCCCACCCCCCAAAATCATCACCTTCTTACGATCCGTGGGAATAGCCTCACCCTGGCTCTCATAGCTCGAATAGAGATAGGGCGTGTAGGCTTCGAACTCGGCGGCACAGGTATCGACCTGATGATAGCTAGCTCGCAGCCCCATTGCCAGCCGCAAGGCGCGCATACCGACTTCGGTCATCGGGGCATCGCCATCAGGCAACCGCAGCGCAGTACCTGCTTCCATACGTTCCCGCGCAATCCGTGCCAACTGCCCATCAGAGAAGCCCAAGCGCTTGGCACGCCGCAGCGTCTTCGCATCCAACAAGGTAACACCTTGCTCAAAGGCGACAATCTCGCCAATCTGCGACACGAACCAGGGATCATAGCCCGTCAGTTGCGCGACGGTTGTCTGGCTTTCGCCATCCAGCAATGCTTCATAGACGGCAAAGAGGCGATCGCGGTTGGGTATGCGTAGCAAATCCTGCAATGTCGTACTTGCGTCATAGCCTCGATAAGCACCCTCGGCATCTCGCTCCATTACTCCCAGCCCGTTACGCCCAATCTCCAGGCTCCGCACCCCCTTTTGCAAGGCTTCCTTAAAGGTACGTCCCATTGCCATCGCCTCACCCACCGACTTCATCTGTGGCCCTAATTCGCGATCCACACCCGGAAACTTCTCAAAGGCCCAGCGCGGAATCTTCACTACTACATAGTCGATGGAAGGCTCAAAGGCAGCAACCGTCTGTTGGGTAATGTCATTCTTCAATTCATCCAGCGTATAACCAACCGCCACCTTCGCAGCCAGTTTGGCAATTGGGAAGCCCGTGGCTTTGGAAGCTAGCGCGCTTGAACGCGAGACGCGGGGGTTCATCTCAATCACCACCACGCGCCCACTCTCTGGGTCAACGCCAAACTGCACGTTGGAACCACCCGTCTCCACCCCCACCGCACGCATCACCAAGCGCGCCTGATCGCGCAGCCGTTGATACTCCTTATCGGTCAATGTTTGCGCGGGAGCCACCGTAATACTGTCGCCGGTATGAACGCCCATGGCGTCCAGGTTTTCAATCGTACAGACCACCACAAAGTTATCGGCGCGGTCACGCATGACCTCTAGCTCATACTCTTTCCAGCCGATCAGCGATTCCTCGATCAAAACTGAGTGTACCGGGCTTTCCCGCAGCCCCCAAGCAACCTTCTCGTCAAACTCCTGGGGCGTAAAGACAGTGCCGGCACCACTCCCCCCCATCGTAAAGCTGGGGCGAATAAAGATCGGATAGCGCCCGATATACTCCTGTGCAATTTTGTGCGCTTCCGCCAATGTGTGTGCAATACCACTGCGCGGTGATTCCAGTCCCACGGCAGTCATTGCATTCTTAAAGAGTTCGCGATCCTCGGCAACCTGAATGGCCTGCAGATTTGCCCCAATCAGTTCCACACCATACTTATCCAGCACGCCGCTTTCGGCAAGTGCCACACCTAGATTCAGCCCAGTTTGCCCACCCACAGTCGGCAACAAGGCGTCTGGACGTTCCTTGGCGATGATCTTTTCCAAGATGTCTACGGTCAGTGGCTCCACATAGGTGGCATCCGCCATCTCCGGGTCTGTCATAATCGTCGCGGGGTTGGAATTCACCAGCACCACGCGATAGCCCTCTTGACGCAGCGCCTTGCACGCTTGCACGCCAGAATAATCAAACTCACAGGCTTGACCAATAACAATTGGCCCAGAGCCAATGATCAAGATTGAAGAAATATCAGTTCTTTTGGGCATGGTCCAATTTTTGTAAGGCTGCTCCTTGCAGCCATGCCAGCGGTCGATGCCATTTCAATGGGTGATGCCATTGCAGCAGCACGCCAATGAATTGCACTCCAATTTGATCCGAATCAATAGTCCAGGCACAATAATGCGCTGAGTGTAGCCCAACTGCGCGCAAATACCCCCGCTGATGCTTTGTGCATCTCCGGAGGCACACTCGATTCACGACGGCGCAAGGCCGCTTACGCGCTACAAGCCAATGCGCCGCCGCAACGCCTTTGCCGACTCTGTAGGTTGGTCATCACGCCGGCTATCATTTTTTCCATTTTTTGCCGGTTTCATTCATACCAGGTACAGATTATAATTCAGGAGCTTATTGTAACGTGAGTGTCAACGTCCCACCAAACCAGACCCATTCTCCCCATCAAACCAGCGCAGTTCCAACCGCTGCGGCGACGATTTCCAGCCTTGCCATCATCGTAATTGCCGCCTACATTGGTGCACAACTGCTTGCCGACATTGCCAGCCTCAAAATCGGCCTGGTCGCAGGTTGGGCGGTCGATATGGGAACCTTTGTCTACCCCATCACCTTTACGCTGCGTGATGTAGTGCATAAAATGCTGGGCAAACGGCTTACCCGCACCCTCATCATCACCGCGGCGGTCATCAATCTCTTCATGGCGCTCTACCTCATGTGGTCGGCGTCCGTACCCAGCGACCCCAGTTGGGGCCTAGGCGCAGAGTTTAGCGCCATCCTTGCGCCTGTATGGCGCATTGTCATGGCTTCAATTGTGGCAGAAGTCGTCAGCGAATTACTTGATACCGAAGTTTATCATTGGTGGGTCACACGCATTACCCGTCGCTACCAGTGGTTACGCGTCCTCATCTCCAACAGTGTCAGCGTGCCGGTAGACAACCTGATCTTTGCCGTGGGTGCCTTTGGTGGCATTCTGCCGTGGGATGTAGTCTGGCAAATCTTTATCCTCAACCTCATCGTGAAATATGGTGTGACGCTTGTCAGCTTGCCACTCATCTACCTCGCGCCCGACCGCACAGAATCTCCCGACCAATAGCACGTATTTCTTGCTCTAGCCGGGGGTAAAGCCCCCGGCCTACTTCACTACACATCGCGTGCAATATCCTTGCGATAGTGGGACTTATTAAAGAAAATCTTACGCACGCCCCCATACGCTCTGGAGCGGGCATCGCGAATTGTCCTACCCAACCCCGTAACAGCCAGGACGCGTCCACCCGCGCTCAACAGCCGTCCATCACGCCACTTTGTTCCCGCATGAAAGACAAGACAGCCCACTCGCTCAGCTTCATCAATCTTCGTAATCTGGAGGTCTACATCGTATTCTCCTGGATAGCCTTCGGACGCGATCACCACACAGACCGCCGCGCCCTTGCTCCAACTTGGCGTGACCTGATCCAGTCGTCCCTCCACACAGGCGAGCAAAACCTCCACCAGATCACTCTCCAAAAGCGGCAGAATCACTTGCGTCTCTGGATCACCAAAGCGGCAATTGTATTCAATCACCTTCGGCCCTTCTGCGGTCAGCATTAGCCCCATATAGAGCACACCCACATAGGGCATTCCTTCTGCGCTCATCCCCGCCAATGTCGGACGCAAAATTTGCTCCTCCACTTGCGCCATCAGTTCTGGTGTAGCCAGGGGCGAAGGCGCAAACGCGCCCATACCGCCTGTATTAGGGCCACGGTCATTATCTTTAACGCGTTTATGATCCTGGGCTGGCGGCATCATAACGCCATGCTTGCCATCGCAAAAGGCCAACACCGAAAGCTCTGGACCTGTCAACCGTTCTTCCAGCAAAACAGTTCGACCTGCATCGCCAAACTTGCCCTCCAGCAAAATGCTTTGCAGCACGCTAGCGGCCTCCTCCTTACTCTCTGGCAAGATTACGCCTTTGCCCGCGGCTAACCCACTCGCTTTGATCACCGGCACCTCATCCACAATCCGCAAGTAGCGCATGGCTTCATCAAAATCTTTAAAGATAACCGCTTCGCCAGTAGGAATATTGTGGCGTTTCATAAAGGCTTTAGAAAAAGCCTTCGAGCCTTCAATCTGTGCCGCCTCGGCACCCGGCCCAAAGACGCGCACCCCTGCCGCCTGCAGCCTGTCCACGACGCCCGCCACCAGCGGAGCCTCTGGCCCTACAAGGACCAAATCTACCTGCTCGGCCTGTGCTAGCGCCACCAACGCATCCAAATCATCCGCATCCACCGCCACATTCTCACAGCCAGGCAGATTCTCTGTACCGCCATTGCCAGGTGCAATCAACACCTTGGTTACCTGGGGCGATTGGCCCAATTTCCATGCCAGTGCCTGTTCGCGTCCGCCATTGCCAACGAGCAAAATTCGCATTTCTCTCTCCCCTGCTAACCTACCGAAAGCAATCCGCCTCTGGATAAGTGGCCGTGATTCATCTCTTTTTCGTTCACAGTCTACCGCGGCAGAGAACGCATCCCAAACCGCCAAGGCCATGTCATGCGCTACCTCATGCGGCTCGAATTACCCCGCTCTGTTCCACTCCTCTTACTTCTCGATTTCCTCTGATGATTTGGGAAATCTCTGTAATATGATATACTCTTCTGTATCCTTGTGAACTTAATTGCAAACCTCGTTTTATTCATGAACAATAAATCGAAAATCAAATTTATAGATAAAGGCTTAGGAAATAGGCTATGAATGATCGCATCAGACGACTGCTCATCACACTCGGCCCAATTATTGGCGTGTTACTGCTCTTCTATTTTGTCAATATGGCAGTAGGTGACTACAGTGCAGGCGTGGAAGAATTGAAACTAGAACGACGCGCCGCTGCGACCGCCACAGCGGAAGCCAGCGGGGCCATAACCGACACGGCTGCAATTGTCATCATCGACACTGAAGCTGTCACGGATACAGCCACCACCACAGAGACCGCACCTGTGTCGGACGCTGCCCTCATCACCGATAGCATGGCAACAACAGAGACGCTTCCAGCAGAGGGTGAAACTGAAGAAACCGCCACTGAAGAAACCGCCACTGAAGTAGATGCGACCGAGCAGATCACGACAACAGAGACCATTACTGAATAGTCTCTGCCGCATCAGATCCTGGTTCTCTTTGCGTACAAGTGGTGTATACAATTGAATAGGAACTGAGAAACCAGAGAGGCTTTACCAAGCTTTTCTGGTTTCGTTAATTTTCTTACTGTTCTGTTGCACAAAAAATTGTATGCTTCCCCGCAACCAGAAACAACACGAAGTACAGCAAACTGCGCCCTTTCGGC
>JBBQIG010000397.1:0-5585 GCA_038324715.1 Anaerolineae bacterium
GCAGGTGGCGCAACGGGTGCCGCAACGGCAACAGGCCCAGTGGCAGGGGTGACAAGTCGCGCAGGCTGACGCGTGGAGCGTTGGCGGACAGGGACGGAAGGAGGAATGTACTCGTCCTCATCCAAGTCGTCCTCATAGTCCGCATAAATAACAACAGGTTTTGCTGCTTTCGGCGCAACAAAGTTGCGCGTGCGCGGCAGCGGCGTTCCTTTAATTGTCTTCTGTGGCTGACGCTGACGTGGCGCTGTCCAAGTGACCCAACAGGCAATCAGCCATTGAAAAAAGCGCAAAATATGCGCCGCAGGATAAACAAGAGGCGTGTAACGAACCAACATATACAAGCCGACCCCACAGAGTGCGCCGACCATGATGGATGCCAAGCCCTGACCAAAGCCAGCCACCAGCAGCCCGCCCACAACCCAGCCAACCAATCCACCATTGGAGCCGTCTGCACGCATATTCCATTCAAAAACAGGATTGTACCAGGCAAAGGCTCCGGCTTGAAGCCCCAAGAGCAGCAGTTCGCCACCCACCAACGCTTCCACACTCCAATAGCCAGCGCGGTCACCCAAGACCATCACGCCACCAACCACCAACAGGCTTAAGGCAAACAAAGGCGCTGTCCAGCCAATCATGCCAACAAGCCACGGCAAATCGGTACTACGCAGGGAGAAAAAGAGGATTGCACCCGTTATAGCCAGTACAAGACCTATCAATTGCACAGTGAATTGGTCTTGCCAGTCTATGTGAAATTCTATCAGCGGTGGTCGGTTACGATTCATGCGAATTTCAGATTTTGCCATCGTTCTATTCCTCGTTGTCTCAGTATTTGTCCAATCATTTGTCCAAATAGAGCCAGTCTCATTTGATAGAGCCGATGGTTATCTCCTACCCGCCTTTAGCTTTTGCCGGTTGAGAGCCGGCTGTAGCTGATTCTGCGGCAGAATTCGCACCTGAATCTACACCTGAATCTGTGGTAGATTTTGTGGCAGATTCTGTAGATGAGACCATCTCGGCTCGACCATTCGTTTCAATGCCGTTCGCTTGTTCCATCTCCGAGAGCACCCGCGCCACTTGACCAATGGCGACCCGCTGCTTGCGATAGAGGTCACTTTCACTCATCGCCAAGCGGTCGGCAATCTCACGGACCTTGCGCCCCTGGATGAAGCGCATCTCCAGAATGTTATAAAGCAACCATTCTGGTGCACTAAGATTCTGCTTTCCTTCGGGGCGCAGCTTTTCAATCGCTGTTCCCAAAACCAGGCGCAGAGCTTTGGTTGGGTTACTATCTGCTTGATTCAATACGTCCCCCACCACTCGCAACTGAACTAAGGGGCTGCGGGTGAGTTTTGGGCCACCCCAATAGTGACTCAACGCATCTTTGACCCATGCATCAAATTCGGGGCTATCAACCGGGCTAGGATCAAGTAGGCTGTTGCCAGAAGGCGAGTCACTCTCCAACGACAAATAAGGTGACACACTACGCATCTGTTGAATACGGTCAATGTCTGGAATAATCTGCCGTAACGCATCAAAGACCCGTTGTTGGAGCTTGCGATCCATCAAGGCACGCGTTACCCGCTCCACCATCTGCTCCATGACATCCACTTCATCTTGAGTTAGCAGAGGCGTCTCGGTACGCGCCTTTACCCCCAGAATACCCGATGCCCGCATCTCGCCGTCACTGTCTGTTTCGACCAAAGGCCAAATCCAAAAGCCAGCATACGAAAGCGGTTGATACGCTGGCGCATTACGTACAAGCGCCACGCTCAGGGCATCGCCCCAATCATCGACCTCGATTACTTCATCACGGGTAACTGCGGGGCCAACAACTGCTTCCAGAATCAAATCCGTTCCAACAGTCGCCGCCACAAATCCGGAAGGCACACGCAAAAGTTCACAAAGCGCCGCCAGGTTGTTCTCAAGGAATTGGCGTAGATCACTGGTCGTCAAAAGTCGTCGATCCAATTCACGCAGCCACGCAATTTCATCTCGGTCTTCCCGATAAACAAGACGATCCACCATGGATTTCGTTACGCTGAGAATCAACTGGCTGAGGACAATTACACCCGTAATGACACTAAAGAGGATAATATCGCGCGGCAACCCCAACATACGTTCCACACGCGGCAGGGTTAGCACCGCCACAATGATGCCAATCGCCACCAAGGGCCCGCGAAAGAAGAAGCGCAACAGCCGGTAACGCACCACGCGATCCGGTGTCAGTACGCCAAAATAGGCAACCGTATAAGCCATCACCACCAACATGACAGCCACTGCGCAGTTGACCAGGATCGCCAAAAACAAGATCAAAGCACTTGGATCACCCCCACCAGCAAGACGGTTGAATCCAATCAGATAGGGGAAGATGCCAACACCCGGTGCAATGAAGGCGATCAGCAAGTAGGTCATACGCTGGCGGGTGCGTTCGGTGAGGCAACGTTGGCGCGCCTTCCACACATTCGCCAAAGACAAGAGAATTGCCACCGCAAAATAGAGTGCAAAGACCCAGAAGTAAGGCCCAGCCTCCAGGTAGCTAATAGGCGGAGAATAGCGCACTTCACCCACAATGAGGGTGCTAAATAGAGCCGCCGCAGCACTCGCCAACGAGATGACAATGCCTAGAACCCCAAGCCTGCGCCGCCGAATAATGCGATAATTGGTGGTGCGTAGCACAGCCAGCGAAAAGAGGTAATAGGCGGCGGGCAGCAGGGCAATGCCAAGCCATTGAAAGCGCAACCAACGGTTCGCTGATGCGGCACTTACAACTCGATCCAGCGCCACTTCACTGGCAAAGGTGATGACGACACAAGTGAGGATGAGTGCGAACAACTTGGCTACAGTGTCGCGAAAGTTGTACGTCAATGTATAGGCGAGCAGCGAGAAAGCCAAAATCACCACGACTGACGACAGTACAACATTTAAAAAGTCTAGAAGATCGGGGACTCCAGCTAATAAAGATTCCATACCCTATCCATACGACCCTACCTTGCTCTCCAATCAATCAGGTTAATCAGTCAAGTTAATCAGTCAGGTCAACCAAAGAGATTGCTCTAACTAACCCACTCAACTTGCTCATCGACAACCACCCACATCTTGCGCCGCTTTTTCAAATCAATCTTAAAGCCACCACCAACCATCGGTGTGCGGCGGATATGCAGGCGTAATTCGGCATCATTCAGCGTGCGGAACTCAATGGGTTCCATTTCAATCAACGGCCCTTCGGTGGGTGGCGCTGGTTCGTCGGGCATCAACCACTCAGTCTCTCCCTCAAAACCCAAGTCTCCCTCGACCTCCGCCGCGTGTCCGCGGATGCGCAAATGGGCAGAATGACCATCGGCGTTGGGTTCCAGATAGCGTCGTTGCCCCAGTTTATGCACCAAGACTGTGCGGCGGATACGAATGGTGTCTGGCTCTTGGGAATCAACGCTGCCATAATAACGGGCTAGCGCATAGGTCGGGCCAAAAGCATTTTGCTCACCCAACAGCCGCAATAATTCTTCACGCACACCACTCCACTTATAACGCCACTCCTTCGTCTGAATCTGGTCGCCATATTCCAGCAATTCCAGCGTGGCTTCTGCACCCAAACGGCTGATAATTGCTACAGGTGAAAGCCGTGTTGGATCTTGCTTCAGCCGCGCCAGCAACACATTGGGAGTCGCTTCCGTGTCATCCGGCGTAAGAAAAGCGCGTCGTGTGCTAAAGCTAAAGAAAATGCCTAAGAAGACCCCACCGGTCAGCAACGCCACCAGCGTCCATGCCACCGGGTCCATTGACTCGCTAATGCGTGCCAGGGAAGGCAAACTCAGCCCGTCCCACCATGTTTGAATGAATTCTAAAATTTCTGACATAGTTCAAACCACAAAAAATTCAGACCGAAACTGGCTCAGAGATGCCAACTGCGCAACCCTCCCAATCTCCGATTTTACCACACGCGCGAGGATTGCATGGTACTCGCGCCCCACATCTTGCAGGCTTGCCCCGTTTTCCCCAACCCCTTTACTCGCATTTATAATGTTGATCAAAATCAAAGTCACAAAACTACCCAATTGGCTCATTTCTCTATGTCTGCCTACTCTGATTCTGCCCTGACCGGGTCTGCCTCAACAAAAATGTTACCCTTTCAGCCCATCACCCCCCACCTTGCGATGGGCACGCCCGCGCCGCTTGGCTGGCGATCCATCAGCGCACTGCCCTTGGTCATTCTGGTAGGTGTAACGGGCGTGGGCAAGAGCACCTTGCTTGCGGAATTATCCAAGGTGGTTCCGATCTATCTGCTGCTGCCTGACCGCCGCGACCTCACCGACCAGTTGATTATCAGTCACATGCAGTCACAGGATGGCACGCCCACTGTTCCTGTGACAGATCGAGCGCAACGCTTTGCCTATACCCGTCGCTATCGTGAGCAGTTTGAAGGGGGCATGGCGCATGCGCTTGCCCAACTCTGGGTCAACGATGAGGCTCCTGCCAATCTACAAATTTTCGACGGCTTGCGCGGTGACAACGAGGTGGCATATGCTGCATCCGCCCTGCCTCATGCGCGCTTTGTCATGCTTGATGCGCCAGACAGTGTGCGTGTGCAACGTCTCTTGGGACGCGGCGATGCCTTTGACCACATCAACGCAACCACTACTACACTTCCCATTGGCACACTTCCCGCTGGCACAAATACCACCAGCTTTGTTGATTTGGGATTGCCAGAAGCATGCACAATCTTCAGCGCAACCGAAGAACAAAGCATGATAGACTGGCTACAGCGTGGATTGGTGAGCAGCGCAGATTTGCGCGCTAAACTGCAAATTGTCATTGAAGAACGGCGCAGCTATGATCCTGCGGCAACACGCCATGCGTTGCAGCAACATGCGCCGCAGCGCACGCTCTACCTAGACACAGTGACACACGATCCCAATGCTGTAGCGGCTCGGACAATTTCCTGGTTAAATCCCTAACATAAACTTTATGTCAAACAACAGACTTGTAACCATTGCCGCCATTGAAACCATTCCCTTTCAACTGCCCATGCATGGCGCATTGCAGTGGGGGAAAAGTTCCAGCTTTGCCACGGTAGCCCATGTAGCCGTGCGCGTGCGGCTCAGTGATGGCAGTGAAGGCTGGGCAGAAGCACCGCCACGACCTACCATCTATGGCGAAACCATCCATAGCGTTCCCACCGTGATCAGCAGTGAACTTGCGCCGCGCGTGGTGGGTCTCCCTGTGTGGAGTGAAGAGGGAATGCCAACGGGCGGCTTGTGGACGATGCCAGCGTTGCACCAACTTCAGAGCAGGCTGCATGAGGTAAAGAACAACCACACCGCTAAAGCCGCCATCGATATGGCAACCCATAGCGCGCTCGCTCAACATCGTGGAATCACGCTGCTCGACCACTTGCTCGATGGACAAGCACGCCAAAGCGACCGCTTGCGTGTCAGCTATATCTTGGGCATTGGTGCTCGTGATACAGTCCTAGCAGAGGCGCGCCGTGTGGTGGATCAAGGGGTGCGCGTCCTCAAAGTCAAGGTAGGACGGGCATGGGATGAGGATATTGCGCGCATTCGCGACCTTCAAAGCGAACTAGGCCCATC
>JBBQIG010000398.1:0-5573 GCA_038324715.1 Anaerolineae bacterium
GGCCCGTGTCCAGAAACCCTGCACGGCCTCGCCAGTCTGCGTCCACGCCGGATCCGTCACTTTGTGCCACCCGGCATCGATCCACTTGTAGCCCAACCAGAGCCGAACCAGTAACCAGAGCCAGCTAGCTCGTGTGTCCGAGAAGAGGAAGCGAGCCACAGGTGGGTCTTGGACTACCTCATTCTTGCGTGCCAAAAAGCTGTTCATTAGATGTGTGCCTTTCTTTTTGTTATTTTCCATGTGACTCTGCTTGAGTCACTTTTGTTTTGAATTTCGTTTTGAGAATGGTCATTTAGTTCTGTGTTGCTTTGTATTTCTGCTTGACCATCTTTCGTGATGATCAGATTGTATACCCGTTCGTCAGCGCCGTGTAGCAGGATATTCCCGCTATTTTTTAAGACCCTTGTCAGGAAATTCTCCCCGCTTGTCAGGGAATTCCCCCACAACCGCAAGTTTTAGAGCTAGCGCGAATCGGTTGTGGACGCGGGCAGGTGGGGATTGACTGGTTCAGAGGCTAAGAGTGAAGGTATTTCGGTTGAAATTCAGAGCCAAAGTACAAGCTAAGGAATAAATGTCTAGCCTCAGCATCAAGTGGTTTTCATGATTTCTGTTTGCGCGCACTCAACGAAGGTTGTAGACTGCAAGTGGCAGAACCAACAACCACATGGCGAATCTATGGCGAAGACAGTTTGCCAACTGGTATTAAAAACGCATTCAAAATAGGGTAGTTCACAAAGGAAAGGAGACGCGCACCGTGGAAATTTTAGGCATCGACATCGGTGGCAGCGGAATTAAAGGCGCACCTGTCAACGTGGTCACAGGTGAATTGACAACCAAACGTCATCGTATCCCCACACCAGATCAATCAACACCAGAGAATGTGGCAACTGTCGTAGCCGAACTGGCACGCCACTTCGAATGGAATGGCCCCATTGGCTGCACCTTTCCTGCCGTTGTACGCCACGGCATCGTCTATACCGCAGCCAATGTACATCAATCCTGGATTGGCACCGACGCAGAAACCCTGTTCAGAGAAACCACCGGCTGTCCAGTGCGCGTCCTCAACGACGCGGACGCCGCAGGGGTGGCGGAGATGGTCTTGGGTGCGGGCAAAGATCGACAGGGCGTGGTGATCATGCTCACCTTTGGCACGGGCATTGGCACTGCTATCTTTGTAGACGGTCATCTGCTGCCCAACACAGAGTTCGGCCATTTGCCCATTCGCGGCAAGGATGCAGAGCATCGCGCCTCTGCCAAAATACGTGATGATGAGGACTTGAGTTGGTCGGAGTGGGCCGAGCGAGTGAATGAATATTTAGAACAGATGGAATTTTTCTTCTCGCCCGACCTCTTCATTATCGGCGGTGGGGTTAGCAAGAAACAGCACAAGTTCCTGCCCCATCTCAAAACACGCGCCGAGATTGTTCCCGCCCAACTGCTCAACGAGGCTGGCATTGTGGGCGCAGCATTAGCCGCACGCGGCCTGCTCTCTCTGCCAGAAGTTACGGCAGAAGTGAGTGGCGGCTCGCTCTAGTAACCACATACACTGCTTTGAATGAGAGCCTGACAAAATTCAACTACTCGATCACGATCCCCTCTAGCGATTGCGTTGGTTCTGGATAGGCTAACTTTAGCCCTTCCAAGGTCTCAATTAGGGTCTGGGTAATGACCAGATTGCGATACCATTTGCGATCCGCAGGCACAACATGCCAAGGTGCAAAGGAGGTGCTGGTACGTTGCAGCATCTCCTCGATTGCCATCTGATACTCATCCCACCGTTCTCGCTCCGCTAAATCCTCTGCATTAAACTTCCAGTGCTTGCTGGAATCATCCAGCCGAGCTTGCAAGCGTTCCTTCTGTTCCTCCTTGCTAATGTGCAAGAAGATCTTGACGATGGTTGTGCCCTCGTCCACCAACATCTTCTCAAACGCATTAATGTGTTCATAGCGCGCCTTCCAAACAGACTCAGGCACAAGGCCATGCACGCGTACAATTAGCACATCTTCATAGTGGCTGCGATTAAAGACTACAATCTCACCATTACCAGGGACATGAGGATGAATACGCCACAGAAAGTCATGGGCAAGCTCTTCGGTGCTGGGAGCCTTAAAGCTTGTCACCTTCACCCCTTGAGGATTCACTTGGCGGAAAACATGCGAGATTGTACCATCCTTGCCCCCCGTATCCGTTGCTTGCAGCACGACCAAAACCCGATGCTTGCCCTGGGCATAGAGAATTTCCTGCAAATCGGCAAGGCGTCTGGTCAGTTTGGGCAGCAGCGCCTTTCCTGCTTTCTTACTGCCATCAAAGCCATCTTTGGCGCGTGTATCGATCTCTTGTAACTTCACAGGCGTGCTAGGCTTCACCTGATAGTGCTTTGCATGAATCGTAAGGGAGACTTCGGGGGATAATTTTGAATCCTCTTTATTCTCAGGTGTTTTCTCAGGGATCAATTGCGTTTCCTCTCTCGTGACGAACCCTATGGCGTTGGGGCACAATCAAACACAATCAGAATAGCGCAACTCCATGCTTCGGGATCATTCTGGCAGCAGTGCTATACTTACTGCACAGTACCATAGGCCCAAAACAGGAGCAAGCAGTGAGTACAGACTCAACCATCCTCTATCAGCGCAACAATGTAATAGCAACCATCACGCTCAACCGGCCCGAACGCCGCAACGCACTGACATCTGTGATGCTGGATGAACTGCATCATGCATTGGAAGAGGCAAGCGCAGATGAACGTGTGCGCGCCCTCGTCATTGCGGGCGCAGGCAAGGGCTTTTGTGCAGGTCAAGAGCTAACCGAATTAGATGCAAGCATGGACATTCAGCGGCACCTGACCGAGCATTATCAGCCGGTGATCTTACACCTTTGCCAGCTACCCAAACCGGTGATTGCAGCGGTGAATGGTGTGGCGGCGGGGGCAGGGGCAGCCCTGGCATTGGCTTGTGATCTGCGCGTCATGGCGGAGGATGCGTCGCTCTTTTCAGCATTTATCAACATTGGCCTCGTGCCCGATGCAGGCACAACCTACTTTCTGGCGCGCCAGGTGGGCTACAGTCGTGCCCTGGAAATTGCCACAAGTGGAGAACGGCTAGAGGCCGAGAGAGCATTGACATTAGGGTTAACCAATCGCGTGGTGCCAGCCACAGAGTTGCTCGCATCTGCCCAAGCATGGGCGACACAACTAGCCCAACGTCCGACGCTTGCCATTGGCCTCACCAAGCAGTTGCTGCATGCGGCACTCGTTCACGATCTGCCCACCATGTTGGCCCAAGAAGCCATTCAACAAGCCACCGCAGCCGCCACCGTTGATCACCAAGAAGGCATGGCTGCCTTCCGTGAGAAACGCACACCGAATTTTATCGGAAAGTGAGCCGGAAAGTCACTGATGGCAGAGCAGATGCTTGATCCGCTGGCGCGTTTTCGCTTGGATGGTAAGGTTGCGCTGATCACAGGCGCGTCGCGTGGGATTGGTGCGGCGATTGCGCAAAATTATGCCGCTGTGGGTGCGACGATCATTCTTGCCAGCCGCAAGCAGGAGGGCGTGGAAGCCGTTGCCGCCTCGATTCGTGCAGCAGGTGGCAACGCCCATGCGCTGGCAGCACATACAGGTGATGATGACGCGGTTGCTGCGCTGGTGCAAGAAAGCCTAAGTCGCTGTGGCAGCATTGACATCCTCGTCAACAATGCCGCCACCAATCCACACTTTGGCCCTGTGCTTGAAGCCCAGCCTAGCCATTGGCAAAAGACGCTCGATGTTAATCTGTTAGGCTATTGGCGACTGATACAAGCGTGCGTACCTGCCATGCGTGCAAGTGGTGGTGGTAAAATCATTAACATTGCTTCGATTGCAGGATTGCATGCACAACCAGGGATGGGCATCTACAGCGTGAGCAAGGCTGCGGTCATTATGCTGACCCAAGTCCTAGCCGCCGAACTTGCACCCGACAACATCCAAGTCAATGCCCTTGCCCCTGGCTACATCCGCACACGCTTTAGCCAAGCGCTCTGGGACGACCCCGCGCGCTATGAGAAGCTAGTCCAGCAAATTCCCCAAGGGCGTCTGGCCGATGCCGATGAATTGCTTGGCATGGCGCTCTACCTGGCGGCCCCTGCCTCCTCCTTTACAACGGGGGCTATACTGGTCGTGGATGGCGGGCAGATGATCAGCCACGGGGATGGTAGCCACAGGGGTGATAGCCATGGAGATGGTGAGAGTGAGAGCAAAGGTCAAGATGCGTCGCCACCAGAATAAACCATTCTCTTGACTTAGGAACGCGCAGTATCACAGTGCCCAACACGCTAGTAAAGTTAACCCTGCATACATCAGTGTGCTCTATATCGTAAGACCCACATCGTAAGAAAGAAGTAGCTCATGCGCGATATGCGCCTGCAAATTATAGAAGGTGACATCACCACCCTGTCAGTAGATGCCATCGTCAATGCAGCAAATTCATCACTTCTCGGCGGCGGCGGAGTGGATGGAGCCATCCACAAAGCAGCAGGGTCGGGACTGTTGGCTGAATGTCGTACAATCGGTGGCTGTCCACCAGGAGAAGCACGTATCACGGGAGGATATGATCTTCCTGCACGCCATGTCATCCACACCGTGGGGCCAATCTGGCGCGGTGGCGGTCAAGGAGAAGGAGAAGTATTGGCGCATTGCTATCGCAACGCAATGGCCCTTGCTGTGCAGAACAACCTGCGCTCCATCGCCTTCCCCTCTATCAGCACAGGCATCTATGGCTTTCCCATCCGGCGTGCCTCGCGCATTGCCTTGCGCGCCATTTTGGGCATTTTAGATTACAACCCCACGCTCGAAACCGTACTCTGCGTCTGCTATAACCGTGCGGATTATGAGGAATATGTTGCGGCACGCGCAGCCGTCGATCCGCGTGTCTAGGCAGTGTCGTAATAGCAATTTGCCACGCCACGCTGTGGACGTTACACTTTGAAAGACTTGCCAAGAGAGAATAAGGCAGACTTTTAAAAACTTCTAGAGCATTTCTAGAACAGCAGTAAAGAAAAGCCAAAGATGATTCCTGGGAGGGGTGCAATGAGTGATAATTTGGGGAGCAACGGCCACACTGTGGGCGAAGACGCTTCAGAAAATGGCATTCGTGCTTTCGAAGCCGTGGGCAAGTTCATGGAAGAAGATGGCTGGCATCCCCAAGCATTGGATGATAGCTTTGTCTACCGCGCCTATTTCGTCGGTCACAATGGTGAAGTTACCTGCTTTGCCCAGGTGCGCGCCGATTTAGAGCAATTTATCTTCTATGTAGTCATGCCCGTGCGCGCGCCTGAACAAGCGCGCACAAACGTGGCAGAATATCTCACTCGCGCCAATTATGGGCTGCGCATCGGCAATTTCGAGATGGATTTCGACGATGGCGAAGTGCGCTATAAGAGCAGTCTGGATTTTGAGAGTATGGAATTGACGCCAGGACTCATTCGCAATGCCATCTACCCCGCGGTACAGACGATGGATCGCTATCTGCCAGGCATGCTCTCCGTGATCTATGGGGGCAAAACTGCTGAGGAAGCTATCTTCGCCATAGAAGAAGAGT
>JBBQIG010000399.1:0-5566 GCA_038324715.1 Anaerolineae bacterium
ATTGTCTCCTCCTTCAACCCCGTCACGTTAATCAAAATGCGCCATGTAGACCCACAAGTGACATTGGGCTTGCTCTATTCTGGACAACACTTGCCGGCTTATCTGCGCGAAGTTTGGCTGAGTTCAATCCTGCACCCTGAAGCCTTCCACCCACAGTATAAACTGATTGATGAAGAGTATATGGTGTGGGCTAAAGCCGTCCCTGCTGCCGTGAATACGTGGACGGTCAACGATCCAGAAGAAGCGCGCCGCTTGGCAGCGTTAGGTGTGGATACAATTATTACCGATGTGCCAGATGCCATTTTAGCAGCGTTGGCCTAAGCCGTATGGCAAGTGCCGTTGCACCAGGCAAAGTAATCATCGTGGGCGAACATGCTGTGGTCTATGGTCGTCCAGCCATTGCCGTTCCTGTTTGGGATCGGGTGGCGCGTGCAACCATCCAGCCTGGGACTGTAGGCAGTGGCTGTTGGATCATTGCACGCGACTTAAATAGCCGCGTCCGCCTGACAGACGCGCCCCCAAACGATGCGCTGGCATTGGTGGCGCGCGCAACGCTTGCCGAACTTAGCTTGCCGCCTGACCCTGATTGGCAAATTGAGTTAATCAGCGAAATTCCGATTGCGTCGGGCCTGGGCAGTGGAGCAGCGCTCAGTGCCGCCCTGGTACGCGCCATTCATACCCAAGTTGGTCTAACGCCCGAAGACGCACTGGTGAGCAATTTGGTCTATCTGGGCGAACAAATCTATCACGGCACACCGAGCGGCATTGACAACACCGTCGTAGCCTATGGGCAACCGGTCTGGTTTATCAAAGGCAGTGCGCCAACCGTCTTTGCCCCCGCCACGCCCTTTACGCTTGCCATCGCCGATTCAGGCATCGCCAGCCCCACCCATGAAACCGTTGCAGGTGTACGTCGCCGCAGGGATGACAATCCGGCTGAATATGAAGCTCTGTTTGATGCAATTGGGGCATTGGTTCTGGAAGCGCGGCAAGTCATGGAGCAAAGTCAAAGCTCAGCCCTTGGGCCGATCTTTGACCGCAACCATGCCCTACTCCAACAAATTAGCGTCAGCACACCCATCTTGGATCAATTGGTGCTCGCAGCGCGCGGCGCAGGGGCATTGGGGGCAAAGCTCAGTGGCGGTGGCGGCGGCGGTAACATGATTGCCCTGGTTGAAAATGCAACCGCGAGTGGCGTGGTCGAGGCATTAAAGGCTGCCGGGGCCGTCCGGGTCGTGCTCACCACCATTGCCGCGTAGCCGTTCCGCCTCGCGCAGATAGACCACTCGTCCTTGCACCACAGTCGCCATCACGTCCCCAGCCTCATCCAGCAACACCACATCGGCTAGATAACCAGGCGCAAGCTGTCCGCGGCTTTCTGCCAATCCCAAAGAGATGGCAGGGGAGAGGCTGGCAGCACGCCACGCCTGCACCCGTTCAAGACCCGCAGCCAAAGCAAAGTTTGCCACACCGCGTTCCAACGTCAACACGCTGCCAGCCAACGTGCCATTCGCCAATCGGCACTCTCCCCCATTTTCACCCATGACCACGCGTACAGGTTGCCCACCTAAATCATAATCACCAGGGGGTAATCCTGCGGCACGCATGGCATCGGTGATCAACACCGTGTGCGTCAGGTGCTTGCAACGAGCCAATACCTTCATGGCGGCTGGGTGGACATGCACATTATCCGCAATCAATTGGGCATAGACCGCATCGTTGGTCAAGACGCTGCCCACCGTGCCTGGTTCACGGTGATGCAGCCCGGTCATGGCATTATAGGTATGCGTGGCTTGGGTAATGCCCGCGGCAATCCCCTCTTCACATTCTGCATAAGTCGCTGCGCTGTGACCGATAACCGCCACAATTCCCTGTGCGTGTGCTTTGCGAACCAAAGCTAATGCACCCGGCATTTCGGGAGCCAACGTAATCATACGGACTGGCCCTGCACCACAGAGCGCATCAAACTCTTTGATGTCAGCAGGGCGAATGGCATCGGCTGGCTGTGCGCCGGGGAAGCGACTGCTGATATAGGGGCCTTCTAAATGGACGCCTAAACTTGTCGCGCCGTTGGGGTGCGGTTGCGCTCCAGCAGCGGCAACCGCACGCGTTGCTGCCATTGTGGCTTGTGGGCTGGCAGTTATGGTGGTGGGCAAAAAAGCAGTCACGCCGTGGTGGGCGAAAAAGCGTGCCATGCGTGCCAACGCCGCCGGGTCAGCATCCATTGTGTCCGCACCCATTGCGCCATGAACATGCACGTCAATCAACCCTGGCAAGAGGGTGCAACCCGTGGCATCCAGTGAAACCGTTGCTGCATTCGTTAAGGTCGCATCTATTAAGGAAGGATCAGCAACAGACTGTATGGTGGCAATCGTGGTCTCAGAGATATTCAGTTGAACCGGCTCGGTACGGCCCGCAATTGCGAAATTTCCGCCGTGGATCGTCAAGGTGAGGCGTGGCATGGGTAGGATCTTCTCCAGCTACTATTCTGTAAATTGCTATTCTGTGGACTATTCTGTGGAATAGAGGGCGTAGTGCTGTTTGGGCTGGGCATTGTGAACTTGTAGAAACGCTGCGGCAGGGGAATTGTCTGCAATTGGCCCAATCGTGAGGATTGCCCACCCTTGTTGATGGGCTGAAGCAAGCGCAGCAGACCATAGCTGAGAGCCGATCCCACGCCGTCGCCAGTGGGACAGCACACCACCTGTTACAATGCGCCCAGCATGGGTGGGACGTGTGCGTCGCCACTGCCACCACAGACGCCAAAGGGGGTTGCGTCCACCCCCTGCCCGTCGCAAGGCAGGAGCCAAATCAGGCTGGAGCAACACAAATCCCACAGGCACTTTCTCCCTTTCTGTCTCGACCTCGGCAATCCACCCCAAACTCGGTGCCAAACGCCACCACGCCAACAAGAAGGCTGCCTCCACGCTATCGGGCGTTGGGGAGCCATAGGGGCCATCCAACGCCGCCATCAGCGCAGGCAAGACCGTGGCTTCATCAGCCATAGTCAATGGGCGCAAACGAGCAGGCGCAGAACTCGGCACAGAAGCAGACACGGACAGGTGATACAAGCGCGATTGCTGCACTGGCTGTAACACAGCGTCGAGAATTTCGGGCAAGTAGGGCGGATTATAGGGAGTGTAAAGGGGAGGCGTCTGGTCAAAATGATCCAACAGCGCACCATAGCCCAGATGCGGAGACAGAGCCACCGGCCCGACTACCTGCGAACGTCCCCGGCTAAATGCTTGCTCTTGAGCAACAGAGACAAGCCGCTCCAGGCTTTCCACATCATTGGCAACGCTAAAGAGCGACAAGGTTGCGATAGAATCGCCACGGCGCGGATCAGTTAACAGCGCAGCCGTGGCAACTGCTTCTTCCATGAACGGGCTATTAAAGCTGTGCGTATTCCAATTGCCATCTGTGTTAGGCTTTCCTGGCAGCGCCTCCACCCAAAAGAGCACAGGGTTTTGACGATCCACAAAGGGTATGCGCCTAGGGGTCAACGCAGCCATGAGCGCGGGATAGTAGGGTGGAATCCAGCGGCGATCATAGGCATGGAGTTTCCGCCAGCCACGCACAAAATCGCGCCGCAGCCACGAACCTTCAGCTATACGAGTGGCGTAATTGAAGTATCCATCTTGCACACATTCATCTTAACATGGGGTCACAACTCCACCAATCACTCCCTCCAGCCACCTAAATTTTGCGAGCAGGTTATCCTATCAATTGGGGATAAGTGCAAATGAATCTGTGGATAACTTTTGCATAATAATGATAACTCCCGTATAGGGAATGGTGACAAGTTTCGTGGGCAATTAGACCCCATATAGAGCATGAAGATTTCCACCTTAAATTTATGCGCCAAGCCTATGGTCTCTCTGCATGCATCTCGCGAAGTTATCCCAAAGCTCACTAGATGTCGCGTAGCACATTTGTTCAGCAGTACCAAATAGCCAATCGCATAAAGAATCATAAAGCGAAATTCAACCTGCCTACGTTGTCATTCACATCGGTTTCTGCTACACTATCCCGTACAACCGAAGAGAATGCTTCTGCCAGGTACTTTTTAGCATAATTCCCCAGTTCAATTATCTGGCTCAGAAATCTGACCGTTACGATGACCTTCTGTTTACGTCATCACCAATAAGTGACCCAACTTATTACCGCCACGGGTCACAGTAATAATGGTCACGCCTTTGCAAGCCAGCAGCGCGCAACTGGCATTTGATACAGCAGGCAGACAAACTACTGACACGATTGAACGCGGCCCGCGCCGGCGTTCTCTTTTGGCACGGCACTTTCAGACAAAGCACTTTCAAGGCAGCCACAGTGGGAAACATAGTGGGAAGGGGGAGTTATGCCGCCAAAATCAAATTCATCACCGCGGCCATCGGCGCGCGGCGGCACAACTCGCAAGGATTGGAACGCTCCCCGCAAAAGCTCATCTGCGGCGAACGCCCATGAAAGCCACTCGAATGGAAATTATGCCAATAAAAGTCGCCAGGGCAATGGCTCTTACGCGGCCAATTATGAAGTTGATGTCGATCGTCGTCGCGGCTACACGCTCGCCCTACCAGGCATGGAGATTGACCTAGAGCCAGAGGACCTTGCTGCTTATTCGCCCAATTTGCAGAATAGTTCCACTTCCGATGACAATACACAACAGCAGCGCGCTCTAAATCCCGGAAGAAATCCTGGAAGATCTACGCCTTCGCCTATGTCTGTCTCATCTGCATCTGCCTCATCTGCCAACGAGGATTCCGAGTATTTAGCGAGTCCAGAAGAGCTGATGGCAGACGAAGAAGCTCTACCGATTGGCAGAGAAACTGCGGCTGAATTCGATCCCCATGCCATTTGGCGCATGGTGTTGAGCGAATTAGCTTTGCAAATGCCCTCTGCCACCTATGACACCTGGGTACGGGATACTGTCGTCATTGGCTATGAAGATGGTGAATTTATCATCGGCATGCCCAATGCTTATGCTCGCGATTGGCTGGAGAATCGGCTGCGTCATACAATCAAACGTAGTTTGAGTAGCATTATGCGCCGCGCCGTGCAAATCCAGTTCCGAGTACGAACACGACCTGTGCAAGATCATGTTCGGGTCGCGGCGGCAGCACCGTTGTATCAGGCGATAGCCGAGGAGCCGGTTGTGACAAGTCCGTTAAGCAGCCCCAGCAATCCAAATTTTCAGCGCACGACCGCGGTGAACGAATACTCTGATCAACAGACGGAGAGTATTCCCACGCGCGAGCCGTCGCCCGATAATGGGCATGATGCGGGACGTGATGCTCTACGCGGCAGTAGTCGTGAGGGTGGGCGTGAGACCGGTCGTGAAGCCATGCGCGAAAGTGGGCATGAAACAAGCGACGACATGCGCTTCGCCACCCAAATGAACCCTTTCCACACATTTGATACCTTTGTGGTGGGAAATCATAACCGCTTTGCACATGCCGCGGCACTTGCCATTGTCGATACACCAGGACAATCATTTAACCCACTCTTTATCTATGGGGGTGTGGGGCTGGGCAAAACACATTTGCTCAACGCCATTGGCAACAGCCTG
>JBBQIG010000400.1:0-5531 GCA_038324715.1 Anaerolineae bacterium
AAGCAGGATACCCAGGATCACAACAATCTTGCGCACACTTAATGAACTGTGCCTGCCTGGCGAACGAACGAGTAGATGGCTCACTTCTTCCTCCTATATTGTACATTCTGCGTCAAAGACGGACTCAAGAACCGAATTGGCCTCTAGATTTTGCCTTAGATTTGCACTCTAGAGTTGAACCTTTAGACTTAAACTCCAACCTATTGAATCACTTCATCTAGTGGCAGATCGTTCACCAGGATCGTGACCTGATCTACCGTCGCAAATTGGAGGGCTGTCTCTTCAAGTTGGGCTTGAATTCGAGGCGTATCACATGCGCCTCCTTGCATAATTTCGCCCGACAATGAGATTTGAGCCTCACCCTCCTCAATCTGTACATCTTCCACAGTTAAGTCTGACTGGTAGAGGGCATTATAGAGGCCAGATTCGCCGTAAAATTGCTCGTCCAGGTTAACAAGTTGCTCCAATGCCGCAGTCAACACGCCAAGAGTCGGCTCGATCTCCACCGTGACCGGGACTAGGCTATCACCGCAGCCGAACTGTTGCCCGCTCTGCCCTGCGTCGCCTACCGCTACTAGGTAGATCTGCGTTTGGTCAAAGCCGATAGCCTCTGGGTCGTCTGGGTTACTTGGCTCATTCCCCTCGCTTTCACTTACGTTAAAGACATTAGAGATTGCTTCAAAGCCAGAACCAACTGGCGCGATCGCAACGACTAAGGCTTGACCACTTTCAGCCTCTTCTGGAATCGCAATGGTTGCAGTCACCGTACCGGTTACATTCGTCTGAATACCTTCTTGGACGATTGTATATTCTGACGCTACCTGACCAATCCCAATATCAACGGGTACGGTTGAAGAAAAACCAGTACCCACTACCTGGACCAACGTACCTGGTGGGCCATTCGTCGGTGTGATGGTGACAGTAGGGTCACTCAACTCATCAACGGTGTTGGTAACAGTTGCAGTGCTAGTAACAGTGCTCGTGCTAACAATTGGAATGACAAGTTCCTGACCTGGCTGAATCTGATCAGGGTTGGTGATCACTGGATTGGCTGCGACGAGCGCTGCAATGGTGGTATTAAAACGGGTAGCAATTAGAGAGAGCCAATCTCCCGGCTGTACCGTGTAAATTTCTACACTATCTGCGGCTGCATCACTCTCTGGGGCTGCTGTTGGCTCTGTGGCTGAGTCTGTGGCTGTCTGCTCTTGTCCGTCAGACGGTTGCGCCGGAGTTGTGATATTGATCACTTGGCCCACCCGAATCAGGTCTGGATTGGTAATTGCTGGATTCAATGTCAAAATTGCTGCCACAGTCGTGTTACAGCGTAGAGCGATCTCTTGTAGTGTATCGCCGGGCATCACCGTCTCGGTCGGTCCGCAGGTAGATTGAGCGGACGCTACCGATGGCAGTGCCAAGAATAGGGCAAGCGCCAGGGCCGCCGGTAGAGTGGCCGAAAGAAATTTTTGCATGTGTCCTCCTGTCATTTAACCCGTCAAAAAAATGTTTTGCATCAAGCATTTCCGCGTACTTGAGCGGTAGAGTTGTGTTACAACTGTTACAAATCTCTACTGTTTAAAACTCTATAAACCTCCCAGAGTTTCTTGATGAACATGGTACTCTCCATGCAACAGTAGATTGACCACTTTGTATGTAGATTGTTATAAGGAGGAGAGGTACAAATTAGGGCATGAATTCACAGGGCAATGCAGAAAAATTGAGATGAGGAAATTGAGAAAGTAAACGAAGTCGTGAGACAATTATAAGGAGGAAAACGGCAGAAGTAGAGCCCAGTACTTCTGCCGTTACTAAATTTTGTCCATGTACTCTTACTCAGGGACATCCACTTGCGCCGAGGAATCGGGGTGACGTAGCCTCTTGCTTCTTGAAGACACCTTTATGGAGAAGCTATGGAGAAGCCCTAGCTGCCATGCAATAGCTTCTAGTCAACATGCAAGGAATGTTGTACAATAACGACGTTCATTAATTTATGTTTCATTTATGATCATTTCAGACTGTTACCAACTCCACATTTTGATTGCTTTCCTTATCATCCTTAATTTCCTTAATTTATAGTAGACAACTCATACAGGAGGGGCAGTATGACCGTACCCAAGCGGTTTGGCGTCTTACGCTTTTTTGGCACTCTATTAAAAGTAATCGCCTGGATTGTCTTAGTTCTGAGCATCCTGTCTGCCATCGGGGCTGTTGTGGCAGGGGGGTCTTTGGTGAACCTGCTGGGCGACGCCGTGGGTGACAATGCTGCATTGCTTGGCTCTGGCGGTGGAATTATCGCGGGTCTCTTTATTTTGATTCTCGGTCTGGTCTATTTTCTTGTTCTCTATGTCTCTGGTGAGAGTCTTCACTTGCAACTGGCAATTGAGGAAAATACGCGGCTGACAGCGGCACTTCTGTTGCGGATGCACCAAGAAGGACAAGGCGAGGCGGCTGCACCTTATGGCGCAGGGGGTGGCTTTGTCAATGAACCCTATGACAACTAAGCCCGCTTACTAGCACTATCTCACACCGCTTACACTTTTGTTTTGTACTTTGGTTGGAGGTTTTGCTGGAGGGTACTACAAGCCGTGTGGACAGGCAGCAAATCGTCAAGAGATTATATGACGCGCACCTGATCAGGTGCGCGTTGTTTATGCTGGCGTGTACATGGGCAGGAGAAACAAGAGAAAGTCGTGTGACCTGCTTAGGCTTTTATCGTGAGCTTGTCGGCGACCAGCGCGACGAGAAAGGTACGTGGTTGATCGGCGTCAAATAGAATGGTGATGGTGGCTTCTGTGCCACTGCCATTGAGTGCGGTGATAACACCTTCGCCAAATTTAGCGTGATGGGCGCGCTGTCCAACTTTGAGTGGCGGTAGCTTTTCGGCTGCGTTGGCAGGAATGGGCAGTGGCTCTGGTGGTATGGCCGGGCCGCCCATGTCTCGATCGCGCCAACTTTCAGCCAAAGTCGCCAACATCTGTTCTGGATTGCGAGCCACACGTGTGCGCAGTTCTTCTGCTTGGGAGCAAGCGTTGCTGAGGCGTGGCTGCCAGATCATTTTCTCCTCAACAGGTCGATCACCCTGAGCCATGAGCCGATTGGCACGACTCAAAAGCCGGATCAGATGATCCATCTGTTTAACGACATCTTCCAGGGGATCAACAAGCAAAAGTTGAACGCCTTTCTGACGGCAAAGCTCTAGGCGTGTTTGATCGCGCTGCTCTTCCTCCATCACATCCCAATCGCTCTGGCGGCCTTGCCCCTTGGCGGTGAGGCCAATAAAGCGAAAGGCTATGTTGGCATCGGGATAGTAGAGATCAAGCTTCAGACGTCGCTTTGTGGCAGGGTTGACCAGCCATTCGGGGCTGACATTTTCTTGGCAATTGAAGTCTATAAGAATGCGCGCCAACATCTCGCGCCAACCATTGAGTGCCACATATAAATTCGACATGGCGCAGAGGATAGCGCATGTGTTCCTGTTTGGCAATTTAGCGAAGGTAATTGGGTGAGATTTCGGCAGATGATATAATCCACACCATGACAACGCCACCTATTTCTTCTGTGCCCAACTCGTCAGCACCTTCAACCCCTCCGCCTGTTGCTGAATCCATTTCTGAATCTAATTCTGACCCAGCCGTTGATTTGGTTTTACCTCCTCCTGTAAATCTAGTTTCACCTGCTCCCGATCCTAGTAATCGTCAAGCGCATGGTACGGTTGTTGCCAGTCGCGGGCTGGCAGGTGCGGCGTTGTTGGTGATGGTTCTTTTTGTGTTGAGCCGTGCTACGGGGTTGCTGCGCGAGGTGATTATCGGCAATCAATTTGGCACCAGTGCCGAGCTAGATGCCTATCTCGCTGCTTTTCGCGTGCCGGATATTCTTTTTCAACTGGTGGCAGGTGGTGCATTGGGGAGCGCGTTTATTCCTACCTTTGCCCAATACTGGGTAAAGGATGATCGACGTGGGGCGTGGCAGCTTTTTAGTCGCACCTTGAACTTGCTCACGCTCATCTTGGTGGTGTTGGCAGGATTGGCGGCATTGGGGGCACAGCCCCTGGTATCATGGATCATTGCGCCTGGTTTTTCGCCTGAGCAACAGCAATTAACGGCATCGCTGATGCGCGGGATGCTGATTAGCACGGTGATCTTTGGCGCGAGTGGGCTAATCATGGGCGCACTCAATGCCTTGCAACACTTTCTGTTTCCTGCCTTTGCACCTGTGCTCTACAACGTTGCCATTATCCTCGGTGCATGGGTGCTGGGGCCGCGTTGGGGTGTCTATGGACTAGTAGTGGGTGCGGTGGTGGGTGCAGTTGCCCATCTGTTGGTGCAACTGCCCGCGTTGGTGCAACAACGTGTACGCTATACCCTGGAGCTTTCGGTGCAGGATCCAGGAGTGCGCGAGGTGATGCGCCTGATGGGGCCGCGCATTTTGGGGCTGCTCTTTGTTCAGCTTCACTTCCTGGTCAACACGATCTTGGCGAGTGGGCTGGAAGCTGGCAGTCTGAGCGCGCTCAACTATGCGTGGTTGCTGATGCTTTTGCCGCTGGGCGTCTTTGCCCAAGCCATTGGCACAGTGGCTTTTCCCACCTTTGCCGCCCAAGTTGCCGCCGGGGAGCGCAAGGCGATGCGCTCCTCCTTTAGCCTGATCCTCAGGCTGGTGATCTTCCTGACATTGCCCGCTGCCGTGGGCTTGTGGGTGTTGGATTATGCAGTGGTGCGCCTGCTCTTTGAGCATGGAGAATTTGGCCCGCGCAGTACTGAACTCGTGGTCTTTGCGCTTCACTTCTATGCAATTGGGCTGATCAGCCATGCCATTGTCGAGATTGGCGTGCGCGTCTTCTACGCTCTGCATGACACGTGGACGCCCGTAATCGTGGGTGTGGGTGCAATGGCGCTCAACGTGTTGCTGAGTTTACTTTGGGTCGGGATGTTGCAACATGGAGGACTTGCCCTTGCCAATACCGTAGCAACAACACTAGAGATGCTATTGCTACTCATACTCCTGCACAAGCGGTTGGGTGGCATGGAGGTGGGTGCGCTGGCGACAAGCCTGATGCGGAGTGCTTTGGCTGCGGGGATTATGGCGCTGGTTGTGTGGGCAATGTTGCGTTGGTTTGCAAGCCTTTCTGGCTTGGGGACAATTGCGGGGGAGTGGCTACCGGCACTGGGAGGCGTTGTGGTGGCGGTGGCAACCTATGGCGTCGCCAGCCTGGTGGTGGGTAGCACAGAAGCTCGCTGGTTGATCAATGTAGCACTCCGGCGCACGCATACGCAACGCTAACGAGTCTCTAATCATTTGATGCTGCAATTTATGCTACATTGGATCATGATGAACCACGAGAAGGGTAAGTATGATTCATGAGATGATTACAAATCTAGTGCAATCATTCCCATACAATGTAGTAGATAAAGTAACTAAAATAAAATAGAGTTGTCAGGCAGAAGTCAGTCGTATGTCATGGACTTGAAGGATCTTTCTGGTTTAATGGTATGAGTTTGCAGAGTGATCCAAGTGATCTGTTTGATAAGATTAGACCC
>JBBQIG010000401.1:0-5510 GCA_038324715.1 Anaerolineae bacterium
TGCGGTCGTCTTTGGAATTGCGCTGGTGCTACTTGCCTTCCGGTTGCGTAGGTTGAACGAGGCTGCGGTGTAAACAACAGGGGTCGATCCGGCTGGATCGGGCCTAAGGGGGGTGCCAGAAGACCTTCCTTGGAGCGGGGAGCCCTGGTATCGTGAAAAAAGGCAGGGATCGGCATAATTGTCATGTTCACAACGCCTCTAGCTCACCTTTGCGCCTATACTGACCGCATTACGCCGCGGGATCGCTCCCTATTTGACTGCATTTGCGCGGGAACCGTCGTGTCTGGTTTCGCAGCTCTATTGTACTGCTATGCCTTGTTGTAGATTACGGGCACCTGCCCCTTCCACTTGTTCCATGTGTCCTCGTTCGTGATCAGATCAGCCATGATCACAACGCTGCCAAGAGTTCTGTGCGCTGGAGTAAGCTTAAGGCAAGCAGTGAGAAGCCATTTCGCTCAATCGTTTGCACGAGTTTGGTTGTTTCAGCCCAAGCGAGGCGATGCTGTGATTCGTCAATCACGCCACTTTGCAAAGCCGCGTCCAATTCTTCGCCATCAATGATCTGGCATTGACCGTTGGGAAAGATGATCACATCGAGAAACAGATCGTCCCACCACGGGATCCCGGTCGCATCAACGCCATGTTGTAAACAGATGTCAATGTACCACTGCACCACCTGCCCTTGGGCATCAAATTGGGTGGTCACCGTATGCTGCGCACCAGTCGGAAACTGTTGTAGCCAAGTGTATCCATCATCAATGATACAGAGTTGTTGTCCTTGATTCTTTACCCACAGCGGCTCGCGCACTTTATCCAGGCACAGTAAGGTGACATACCCCACATAATCCGGCTGATTGATGACCTGCACCGTGAAGCGGCGTTCAAGGATGCGCGGCCAAGGAATTCGACTCGCCAGTCGGCGCTTAATGATATCGCTCATTGCATCTGCTCGGATGTCCTATGGGATCGGCTAACTATCCGGAAACGGTAACTTCCACTTCCCCGTAAAGATCTTTGGCAGTGGTTAGCCTGGATACGAAAATTCCCATTTGCAAAAATAATAACGACATAGGCAGCCACCTCACCCGTTGAAGTAGAGCTCTACGGCTGTGCCAATCACAACCCCTGTCATCAACAATTGATGCGCTCATTCTGCGCTACCTTTGCCGCTGCCGCTTGTGTCTCTGTTCTGGGCCTATGGCTTGAAAACGGATGTCTATGCCTTGCAATACAGCAAGGAGCACAGCAGCGCCGTCTGATGCGTCCTGTGGCTGCTATCGCTACATTGCCATACCTTAACAGAACGTTTACTTGAAGTTAACGCGCTTGGTCATAATTGGGATGAGTGCCATAGGTACATATGACACTTACACCGCATCCAGGCACATGTTAGTGAAAGGATCGTTGCATAATGTTACTCTTCATGATAATTGCCCTGGCCTTATGTCTCTTCATCGAAGAGGTCAACCCAAAGCTGCAAGATGACTGAGTGTTAGGACGTGGACAAGAATTATTACTATGCAGTGCCGTACCATAAAAAAAGAGCCGAGGTATCGATTGGGTCTTGTGCCACACGATTGCATCTAGCACGGCGAATATAGGTTATCCAGCATCCATCACACATTGCACTATGAATTGTTCTAAAGTGAATTATTCTAAAGTTCTACTCATCACGGATCGCACAGACCTTGCACGCGTGCAGGCACATACGCTTGTATGCAGCGGTATAGACGTGTCGGAAATGAATCATCTCCTTGCTAGAACTAAGATAAGTGCGGCAGACCTAAAAGGGTATGATCTGATTCTGCTCAATATGTTTGACGAAGAGGGCAGCAGCATAGAGATTTGCCGGAAACTACGCGCTCAATACCACAACCCGATTATTATTCTCGTTTACGAGCGTGACGAGCGTTTTCTTCTGCGTGCCTATGAAGCAGGTGCAGATGACTGCTTGGTGCATCCGGTGAGCATCAACCTACTGTTGGCAAAGGTGCAGGCATGGCTGCGGACTGCTGCTAGCAAACACAATTCGGTTAGGCTTTTAGAAGCCTATAACTTTAGGTTCAATCTGTCCAAGAGCGAACTCATCACGCCGGAAGATACTCGAGTCCAGTTGTCGCAACTTGAAGCACGTTTTTTACACCTGCTCTTTGTCAATAATGGACGTATTGTTTCGACGGATGTCATTCTTCAACGCGTGTGGTCTGATAAAAGTGACATGCGTGATGGTGATCGCCAGATGCTCAAAGTATTGGTGCATCGTCTGCGCCGAAAGATTGAGCGCAATTCTAACGCTCCTCAATACATCCACACCATTCGCCATCAGGGCTACAGCTTTCGCCCTAACTAGCCATTTGTCCCCGCCCACCAGCACACTGACAGTGTCACCATCGGGCACTTTCACCATCGGACACCATGCGCCTGCCACGTCCCCCACACGATACTTGGCGGACGTCTTCAAATTCTCTCTACTTCTGTTTGAATCGCTTTAAAAATTGTAGGTGGATTCTAAAATCAGTACCTGTGGTTGCGGAGATTAGCCTTTTAGCAAACGGTCGTAGAGTTCAACTTGGCGTGTTAACGCCTCTTGGTGCATGGCATGGTGTTTGGCATCTGGCAGATAAGTTGTGCCGAGGGTAGGAGCGAGCGCAGAGGCGTGTGGAATTATCCCCAACTGTTCTAGCGCCAGCAGCGCAAGTCCTCGGCTGGTGCCTTCCTTTTCTGCCAGGGTATGCAGCGTTCGCCCTAAGACATCGACCATAATTTGAAGCCAAGCGGGTGAACCGAGTAGCCCGCCACCGCCAGCAATGATCTCGTGTTCAACATCGGGCGGCAATTGCGGCGCAATGCGTTGATAGATGAGCGAAAAGCGGTAGGCAATGGCCTCTAGTCCCGCTTGGAGAATGTCAATGGGTTGTGTGTGCAGACTCAAGCCTGTGATGGCCGCGCGCGCATCTTCGCGCCAACCAGGGGCGCGCTCACCTGCCACAAAGGGCAGCACGGTCAAGCCATGTGCTGCGGGTCTTCGTCCTGCCAAAGCCTCTTCAAGTGCATCCGCTTCGGGCAGTTGCAAGAGTGTCTTTAGCCATGCGAAGAGATTGCCGCCTTCTGTTGTCGCTCCACCCAACAGCGCACGCGGGGCATCCACGCGGTAGAGCCACAAGCCGTCGGGCACTTGTTCTAGCTCTGGAGCTATGACCACGCGCATGGCTCCGGTTGTTCCCATTGTCAAAGCAATGCGGTCAGGCGCATCGCAGCCAGAACCGATGTTGGCGGCGGCTCCGTCGCCAACGGGAAGCAACCAGGGCACTTGGGCAAGCGTGGGCCAACGTTGCGCCCATTCCCCCTGTAAACCCTGGCATGGCGTTCCCAAATCACCCAATGGGGAGAGTTGCTCTTCCTTTATGGGTAAGATCTCCAGCCATTCGGCATCCCATGTTAAGTCACGGCGATTGAGCATGCCAGTCCAGGCAGCGACGCTGTTGCTGACACGCCAGGTTGCAAAGAAGTGGTAATAGATATACTCCCCAATACTCACCCAACGTTTTGCCGCTTGAAACCACTCCGGCTGTTCGTTTGCCAGCCAGCGCAAGCGCGAAGGGACATAGGAGGTGTGGATCAGGCAACCTGTGCGGTCATGTGCTGCTTTGGCTCCATCCTTGCCCAATTCCAGGCGCAGAGCTTGCGTTGCATTGGCGTTACGCGTATCGGCATAGGTGAAGAGTGGCGTGACGGGCTGACCCTGCTCATCGACCCCCATCAAGTTGCCCACCAGCGTATCCACTGCGACCGCACCAATCTGCTTGGAAAGCTCTCCCGCGCGTGCCAGCAGCGCATCAATAACTTCCACAACATCACCCATGATTTCGTTGGCATCAAAGACTGCACCGCCGTCGGGCGTGGTCGTCATTTGGCACTGACGCTGCTCTACCATTCCTTCAACCACGTGCGCGGTGGCATCAAAGAGAATGGCTCGTGTGGAAGATGTGCCGATGTCGATTGTTAGGATAAAGGGGGGCACTGGTTGTGCAGCAGGTGGCAGGGAGCGTGTCACAGGTGACGATTCCTCGGTCTCTTATTTATGGTCTCTTATTTATGGTCTCTTAGTATTGATCTACTGTTCGCTGGGTTGGGGTTATTCTTCTGCCATGGTAACGAATTGACGGGCGTACAGGTTGGCGTAGAGACCTTCTTGGTCCAACAGTTCGTCATGGGTTCCGCGTTCGACAATCTTGCCTTCTTCGATCACACAGATGAGATCGGCGTTGCGGATGGTGCTGAGGCGGTGGGCGATGACAATTGAAGTGCGCCCGTCGAGGAGTCGATCTAGCGCGTCTTGAATCAATGCTTCGGTGACGGTGTCGACGCTGGCAGTTGCCTCGTCAAGGATCAAAATCCGCGGGGCTGCCAAGACTGCGCGCGCAATGCAGATAAGCTGGCGCTGCCCTACCGAGAGATTGGAGCCGCCCTCCATGACCACCGTATCATAGCCATCGGGCAGGGCTAGAATGAATTCATGAGCATTGGCAGAGCGCGCCGCTGACTCAACCTGAGCGTCATCTGCCTCTGGCAGCGCAAAGCGAATGTTGTCGCGTACTGTACCAGAGAAGAGAAAAGGGTCTTGGGGAACTAGGCCCATCTGTCGATGCAATGAGGCTTGCGTAACGGCGCGTACATCCACATTGTCAATGGTCACCGTGCCTGCGGTCGCATCATAGAAGCGCGCAATGAGGTTGGCAATCGAGCTTTTACCTGCGCCGGTTGGCCCTACCAGTGCAATTGTCTGCCCTGGCTCAATCTCGAGGTTAATTCCTCGCAATACTGGCTCGTTGGGATTGTAGGCGAATTCCACATCTTGAAGATGGACATGCCCCTGGATCTGGGGCATCTCGGAGCCATCCGCCGGGTCTGCCACGGTCGGCTCGGTATCCAGTAACTCTAGCACCCGCTCGCCACCCGCCATTGCAGATTGCATGGTGGTGTAAAGCTGTGAGAGTTCCTGGATGGGGGAAAAGAAGCGTGAGACATAGGCCAGGAAAGCCACAATCACACCCAGGGTCAATTCATCATTGGCAACTGCCATACCGCCAAACCAAAGCACAATGGCAGTTGCCAACATGCCGAGAAATTCTACAGTGGGCAAAAAGATAAAGGAGAGGGACATCGCTTCGACATTGGCATCGCGATTGGCCTGGTTTACTTCGGTAAAGCGCTCCTGCGAAGCACCTTCTTGGGCAAAGGCTTGAATTACCTTCATGCCGGCAATGTCTTCGGCAAGGTTGCCGACAACCGCGGCAATGCGTGAGCGTGTTTGGCGAAATGCGTTTTGAGCAAAACGGGCAAAGACCACGGTGGCAAGCACCATGAGTGGCAGGACGGTGAAGGTCAAGAGCGCCAATTTTGGACTCATGCCCACCATCACCACCACAATGCCAACAAGCAGCAGCGTATCACCCACCAGCGTCACGACGCCCTGGGTCAGCAGGTCGTTGATCACCCCCACGTCGTTG
>JBBQIG010000402.1:0-5501 GCA_038324715.1 Anaerolineae bacterium
GGGCCAGTGTTTGGGCATCAAAATGCGTCGCTGATCAGGTTGGCCGTCATAGGTCACGCCCATGAGATCGTACGATTCGCGCTCCGGCCAATCAGCCCCGCGAAAAACAGAAGTCAGGCTGGGCAGGCGCGGCGAATCGCCACCTTTGCAGGGAGTGACCAGAGTCAGCAACTGTTTGCGGCTATAGGAGCGGAACTGATAAACACCCTGGAAGCGTGCTTCACCCTCTTTAATGGGCAAATGCATCTGATCCACCGCAGTGACGTCAATCAGCGTCTCGTAGCCCAGGGCTGGTTCGCTTTTGATAAATTGCGCCAGTTCCACCAGTTGATCGGGCTGAATATAGATGACTTGATTGCCATTGTGCAGACCCGCCGCCATCACATTCGCGCCAAAGCGTTCGACAATGAGCGTGGTGTCGGCGGTCTCGCCTGTGGGCAGCGGGGCCGCGGCGGGAATACCGAGCACATCCAGGCTGGGCAATGTTTCATATTGGTTTTTGGGCGCACTGCCCATCTGATGCGTAAACGTCGGATTTCTCGACATTCTCTGCTCCAAATTCTCATGCAAGGTGAATCGGAGATCTGCCAGGTTTCCGAAACCTGGCAGGCCTGTTTAAGACTTAACCCAGCGGGGCGATGCTTTCCAATGTCGGAACCAGTTCGCGCCGTGCTGCCTTGCCGGGCAGATCGCGGATGCTCTCTTTGCCCTGCTTTTCGCGTAGCTTTTCGATGGCGTAGAGCAGCGATTCGGGGCGGGGCGGGCAACCGGGCACATAGACATCCACCGGGATGAGCTTGTCCACACCCTGGACAATGGCATAGTTGTTAAAGGGTCCACCGGCGCTGGCACAGATGCCCATGGCGATTACCCACTTGGGGGCCGACATCTGATCGTAGATGCGCTTGATCACCGGGGCCATTTTGTTGCTCACACGCCCAGAGACAATCATGAGATCGGCTTGGCGCGGGCTGGCGCGGAAGAGTTCCGAGCCGTAGCGCGCAATGTCATGGCGGGCCGTGCCGGTGGCGATCATCTCAATGGCACAACAGGCCAGGCCAAAGAGCAGGGGCCATGTGCTGTTCTGTCGCCCCCAGTTTACAAGACCATCCAGCGTCGTCGTTAATACGCCTTCTGGAATGTTTTGTTCAACTCCCATAGGGTCACCTCGTTTGGATGGGAATTATCCCAAGACAGAAAATTAGACCGGGTTGCCATTGATGGTGGAACGCCGATCTGAATGAAATCACTTTAGACATTGCCTGCAAAGATTACCACTCCAGAGCACCCTTACGCCATTCATAAACAAAGCCCACGACCAACACCACCAAAAATGGGATCATGGCGATTAGCCCAAAAACACGCAAATCGCGCAAAACCGCAGCCCAGGGATAAAGGAAGATCACTTCAATGTCAAAGATGAGAAAAAGCATCGCCACCAAATAGTATTTGACCGGAAAGCGGCGGCGCGTGTCGTGAAACGGGATCATGCCCGATTCATACGCTTCGAGCTTTTGCTTGTTGGGTTCTTTGGGGCCAAGAAGTGAGGGGACTCCGATGGCGATGGCCGCAAATCCAGAGGCCAGCACAACCAAAATCAGGAGTGGAATGTATTGAGATGCCATGAAAACACTCCTTCATCGACAGTATCGGTTTCAGTATGAATGAGCGGATAGAGAGCGGAATGGCATTCTAAATCGTTGCAAAAAACCGCAAAAGGAATCGTGCAATTTTCCACGAACGGTTGCGATTTTACCATGTCCGAAGATCGATGTCAAAGCAAGGTCTTACTTTTTGTGAAATTTGGAGCTTTGTTGTAGGGTATCGGAGGTGCACATTTGAAAAGAACAATTTGCGCTCTTCACAGGCTAGAATCTGGCCGAATTTTTGGCCGTAGAACTTTTCTTTTCGATTATCGCTGTGCTATACTAGCGACGCTTTGTTCTTTTCCACACAATCGCCTTACAGTTTATTCTCTTCGCAAAAGGAGCGGTTCAATGCTCTCCCAGTATGCGTTTATTCTGATACTGAGCACGCTGGCTTTGATTGTGCCCATCGCTGCCATTACGATTGGGCATTTTCTTGGCCCACGTCGCCCTGATCCCGTCAAAAATGCCGTGTATGAGAGCGGTGTGGAGACCATCGGCGACACTTGGGTGCAGTTCCGGGCACAGTATTATCTAATCGGTCTTGTCTTCGTGGTCTTTGATGTTGAGGCCATCTTTTTGTTCCCCATTGCGGTTGCCTATAAATCTCCTGAATTTGGGCTGTTCCAGGTTATCGCAACCCTCTTCTTTATCTTGTTGCTGGTTGTGGGCCTGCTCTACGACTGGCGCAAGGGCGCTTTGGAGTGGCAATAGAAGCCGGATTGGCGAAGCACTGATTGACGAATTCCCTAAACTTTGGGTGGAGGTTGTTGTATGCGAGAACACTGGAGTGAGGCATTTATTGGGCTGCTGATAAGCTTTGGACTTCCCGAACTTTTGGCAACAATCCTGGCCTATGCCATCGGCGGATTTCTGCTTGTTTTTATTGCATTAAATTCGGCTCTGATCCTGATTTGGATTACACGCAAGGTCATTAGCCGTATGCAAGACCGCATTGGGCCGAATCGGGTGGGGCCATTTGGCTTGTTACAGACTGGGGCCGATGCCGCCAAGTTAATGTCCAAAGAGGATATCACCCCCACCGAGGCGGATAAAATTGCGTATAATTTGTCGCCAATTCTGGCCGTATTTGGCATGGTGATGCTCTGGGCCGTTATTCCTTTTGCGCCAGGAATCATCGGCGCAGATTTGAATGTCGGTGTGATCTACTTGGTTGCCCTGGGTTCGATTGCGGTGATGTCTGCCTTAATGGCGGGCTGGGGTAGCAATAACAAATATGCGCTGTTGGCCGGTTTCCGTGTGGTGGCGCAGTTGTTGAGCTATGAAATCCCCATGGTGCTGGCAATTTTGACGGTAGTACTGCTTACCGGAACCATGAGCATGGCGAGTATTGTTGGGTTTCAGTCGTTAACTATTGCCGGGTTTAATTTGGGCTTTGGCTGGCTGGGGTTCCTGATGCCGGGAGCGCTGCTTGTGTTCTTTATTAGCACGCTGGCCGAGTCGGAACTTACCCCCTTTGACCTGCTTGAAGCAGAATCTGAACTAATCGCTGGTTTTCACATTGAATATTCGGGCATGAAATTTGCCATGTTCTTCCTGGCCCAATTTGTGATTTCATGGGTGTGGGCCGCAGTGGTGGCAACCCTCTTCCTGGGGGGCTGGCAAGGGCCATTTGTGGATCAGTTGCCCATTCTTGGCCTTGTATACTTCTTTATCAAGGCCTACGCCATTTATGTGCTGCAACAATGGATCCGCGGCACGTTCCCCCGCATCCGCATTGACCAGATGATGTATTTCGCCTGGAAGGTACTGGTCCCACTCATGGTCGGCTTGATCGTAATCCAGGCTATTGTGCAGAAGTTGCCTGTGCCTGTGGTGATCCAATATGCCCTGATCTTTATCTCGAATATAGGGGTGGTGGGCATTGTGATAAATGTGCTTACCGGCTATTTCCGCAATGAGACGATCCGCACCAAGCGTTCTTTCCAACCGCGATCCCTGATCGGCACCATGCAACCCGCTGAATAGGAAAAGGAAGATTTCTGATGCCAGAATTACCCATTCCCAGTGTGGGCCAGCTCGTCTTTGCGGCGGTTGCCCTCTTTACGGCGATTTCCGGCTTGATTGTCGTCGCCAGCCCGAACCTTTTTCATAATGCCCTGGCCTTGGTGGCAACCCTCTTCGGGGTGGCGGGCCTGTACATCTTGCTCGAAGCTGAATTTCTGGCCGTGAGCCAAGTATTGGTCTATGTGGGTGCAATTGCAACGTTGATCACCTTTGCCATTATGCTCACGCGCAGCATGATGTATGGCCGCACGTCACCGGTCAACCGCCAGTGGGGGAAAGCGGCCATCTTCGCCGTACTCTTCTTTGCTGTGCTGCTTGGCTTTGTCCAGGGCATCCCGTGGGTGAGCAACATGGCTGAACTCCCCAGCAGCCAAGAGACCATTGTGGCGTTGGGGATGGAATTTGTCACAACCTATGTGGTGGCTTTTGAGGTGTTGGGGCTGTTGCTTTTGGTTGCCCTGGTGGGCGCTGTCATGCTGGCCCGGGATAACTAAACAAGACGCAAACGGAGGATTTCTGTGATTCCACTGAACTGGTATCTAATGGTCGCCGGTTTTCTTTTTGCCTGTGGCCTGTATGGCGCACTGGCACGGCGCAACGCCATTGCCATTTTGATGGGCGTGGAGTTGATGCTCAACGCTGCCAACATCAACCTTGTAGCGTTTTGGCGCTACAGTGACACCTTCGCGGACATGAGCGGACAGGTCTTTGCGTTGATGGTGATTGCCTTGGCCGCGGCTGAGGCGGCGGTGGGGTTGGCGCTGATCATCTCTGTCTATCGAAAACGCAAAACGATTAACGTTGAAGAATTGGATGCGTTGGCCGGGTAGTGAGTTGTTGAGAAGTTGGGGCTATGCCAAAGCAGTTATTAACTGGCTCGTTGCAAGAACAGTGTGAGTTTCTCTATCAACTGGCGCAAGAAAAGCTGGCGGCTGGTAACTATACAGGTGCTGCCCATGCTCTAAAAGAGATTGTGCACCACAGCCCCGGCTATCGAGATGCTGCACAGTTGCTGGCAACCGTAAAACGCAAAAAGAGTGAACAACGTAACTTGTTGTTGCTCTCGCTGCTTGGGGCAATTGTCTTTGTAGGCATCGGCACATTTTCTGGCATTTCCAACGACCTTATCCTCTTGATGCTGGCTATCACGGGTCTTCTGGTTGGGTACGGCTCTACCAATCTGATGCGCAGCCTTCGTCGGTCATAATCTAAAAAACGAGGTTGATTCATGGAAGGTATTTTCAATATTGCATGGGTGGTTCCCATCCCCCCGTTTCTGGCCTTTTTGGCGATTGTGCTTTTTCTTAATCGCAACAAGCGGGGCAGCGCCATTGTCGCCATTGGCTCGGCGTTCATCAGCCTTGTGTTGGGGTGGGCGATTGCCTTTGCCTCTTTCGGCACAGAACACTTTGGCGAGCATCCCATAGACCGTGTGCTCTACTCCATCCCCACGGGGAACAGCGAATTTGTGATCGGCTATGCCGTCGATCCATCCAACGCGCTGATGCTTTTCATGGTTCCCTTCCTGTTGCTGATGATCTTCATCTACGCCAGCGGCTATATGACATTCCCGGCTCACCTGAGCAGCGCCGCTTTCCCTGCGGCCTATGCCCAGCATAAAGACCCGCGCTACAGCCGCTTTATGGCCTACATCAGCCTTTTTGCCACAGGCATGTTGGGGCTGGTGATCTCCAATAGCCTGCTCATGTTCTTCATCTTTTGGGAGATCATGGGGCTGTGCAGCTATTTGCTCATCGGCTTTTGGTTTGAGAAGACCTCAGCCAAAAAGGCGGCGTTTAAAGCCTTCATCACCACCCGCATCGGTGA
>JBBQIG010000403.1:0-5498 GCA_038324715.1 Anaerolineae bacterium
CAACTGCGCGGCCGATTTCTCTGCCCCCCAATGTGTGCGTGCATAGGCTGCTGCTGCTTGTCCCAAACGCTGCCGCTCGGCTGGATGATTATAGAGATAGGTCACGGCATTTACATACGCCTCAGCCGTTTGCGTCACCAATCCGGTTTGATCATGAATCACAAGTGATTGTCTGCCATCAGCAATCAAAAGCACAGGTGGCACGCCCATATACATCACTTCTTGTAAGATTAACTCACTTGATGCATAGGTATCTGCACAGAGTGGATAGCCGAAAACATCAAACGTCGCAATCGTCGCAGCCACATTTTCAGCGTAGCCTCCCCAGACGAATCGCTCGGCGATCCCCAATTTCTTTGCTTGGCGCTGCAATTCAGGGAACCCACTACCACTGCCATAGACAGGGAAGCAGACGCCAGGCAGGTCGATCATCTGGGCGCACAAAGCCACAAAATCAGCATGCAGCTTCGTGAAACTCACCGTGCCAATGTAGCCAACATTAAATCCAGCATGCGGGAGCGCTTTTGCATCCTCAACACGTGCCAAGTCCGCCGCACCCCAAATCATGCGCGTTTGAGAGGCACGTCTCTCCGCGGGCAATGAGGCCAAGAGAGGCAATTCATAGGTAAATAGGCTTGTCGCCACAAAACATTCGGCAAACTCTACCAATTCCGCGGTCACGACTTGTGGTGCATACATCCCTCCAATGTGGCAGATAATTGCTACCCGTGCAAGGGGCCATTCGGCCTCTAACAAAGCAGCTAGGTGCGTGCTATGCCAAAAATGCAGAGTCACAACATCAGCCTCTGCAACTTCTGCCATCACCGCAGCAGTGTCACTGCTCTGCAATACCGGAATCCCCAACGCTTGCGCCATCGTCAATCCCTCGGCTTCGGCGGGTTGCAAGCTGACGATTCGATGGCGATGACTCGCCAGTTGGGTGCTATATTGGGCCATTGCCAACATAACACGCGCTGCCCCCCCACGTGTCAAGCACTGAATAATGTGCAGTACCTCCAGAGGAGGCAAATTAGAGACAGAATGAGACACAGAATGAGACACAGAATGAGACACAGGGTTAACCATTGGCTGCTTTAATACGCGCTCGTAAATGGCGGAGTGTGACAGTCAGATTGCCACTAAAGAGTAGTTCTTCAGTCACTTGATCCGCCGCCACATCGCGCGCCAACTTGGCGGGGTGACTCAACGGGAAAGGCATTGCGTGAGCAGGTAGATTGGCGGCAATGTCACGGCTATCCTTTGTATTGGTAGCATCGGGGCCAAAACCGATGTGGGTGACAAGGTTCATGCTCGGTGTAATGTGCAGAGCATCATTCCGCCAAGCGGAAAGGGTCAGACAATAATCCCAGGTATGCCGCCGGTCATAGGTTGCCTGCATACAATAAGACCAATACTCTGCCATGCGGCGGCTCCCCAAATGCTCTCGCAGCCACCCACTCGCACGAAGTTGAGGCCAATCATGCAACTCTCGATCAACCAGTTGCCAAGCCCGCCGCCAAGTTGCCCACGACCCCGAATCGAAATAACGCGAGAACCAATAGCTGGATGAAGATTGAATGCGATCTGCTAAATGGCTGCCGCCAGAAATCACCCAAACACGCGGATCATCGTAATAGGTGACCAACAGTTCGGCGCAAAAGGTAAAAAAGCTTGGATCAGGCACACAATCATCTTCAATTGTAATGACTGTCTCCGATTGGGCAAGCACCCAATCTAGCGCGGATTCAACACGCCGCTTTACCCCCATATTGAGGTCAACAAAATCAGTCAGGACTTCGCATGGCCAATCGATACCGGCAATCAGTGCACGCGCAGCAGCACACAACTCGACATCAGCAGGATGGTCAGCCCGCGGCCCATCCGCAGCCACAAAAAGTCGTGGTATCTGCGCCTTGCGCAACGCCTCAACCACCCGTGCCACCAGATGTGGACGGTTGAAAATGATCAAAAGCACCGGCGGCAAACTCCCCTGCGGGCCGACTCCATGATTCATGCAGCCTCTAGCCGTTGCAGCAATTGGCGCAAACAATCTACATTGAGAGCGGGTGTTGTACTCAATTCAAGGCGATATGATGGAAGTAAACGTGGCATTCTGGCTGTAGCTTCAATCAGTTGCCTGCGCCGAGCCAAGTCATGCGGCATACTCACAGGTGACAAGCCCATAAAAACTTCATGCGGCGATATCGACGATAATTGCGCTTCTTTTCGCCCTGTTACCTTGGGCATCACAATGGCTCGCAAAGGCGCGGCAGCAACAAGGGCACTGGAATATGTTCCACAAAAATAGTGGAGTAGTTTGATCTCATCACCCGACGGGTACAAACCATCTGCCGCGGGCAGACCCATGAGGCGCGAGAGGTCTTCCTTCAACACACGACCTGTATTGTACAGGCTATAGACCATTGGCTCCGGTGCAAGTCCCACTAAGCATTGATCATCGCCCAGATACCCCAGCCCGCCCAAGAGACAACTTATCGCCGTATTCGACTTGCCTGCGCCCCCCAGTCCCGCCAGCAGCAATCCACCAGTCACTGTGCCAACGGCAGCGCAATGCAGAATATAGTGATCCTGGGCCAACATCCACCATTCTAACAGGTTGCGTAGTGGCATGGCACGATCATAAACATTCAAATCATCTGCATCGTAGAGCCAATAGAGCGCTGTACGTTCGCCCAAATGCAACATATTCAAAGTGCCATTTCCCATATAATAGGCAGTGTTGATCTCTTGCGTCCAAAAGGAGGATATCTGCCCCCTAGCCTCATACGCATCTGCATTCCAAGGGGGTGGCGGCATTGCCACACCAGTCGATTGACTGTCCCAAATACAGATCGTGAGATCAGGCGTGTTATCTGGCTTGTGATCTGGCACAGTAGGATCAATTGCAAGATGAGCTAGCGCGCGCGTGAGTCCGCTCACCATAGCCTTACCTGCAAATTGCAAGCAAATAATCTGGTTGCCAATCTTGAAAAATCGCTGCTCTGCTCCAGCCGTCCTAGCGGAAAGTTCAAAGGCTTGATGGGCACTGAGGAAAAACGCTTCCGGCCCAGAAGTGCTCAAGGGCACAGGTGATACATCGGTTCCAGCTCTCTGCAATCCTCCCATTCCTAAGCTTCGGGCTTGGCATGAGGCCAACCACTAGCATCCACTTCATGAATCGGATCCAACAACAAGAGCGCTTGCATGTCGCTGAAACAGCCCAGTTGAGGCGCAGCAAAGGGGCGCAACTCATCCGCCAACAACAGCCCTTCTACATCATCACGACGGCTGACCTCTTCGGCAGGTGTAATCAACCCCTCGCCAATCAATTGTGCGACAAACTTATCCACCTCAAGTGCCATGGTGGTTGCTTCGCCCTGGTAACGCCGAGCCAATGCCGCGGGAAGTTCACTTACTGCCAACCCGGCCAAAAGACCACGCCAAATATCCGCAGCCTCACGCTCAAGGCTGTAATAGTTTCCATTTTCCAAATTGACCACAACAACTTCATCATCAAACAATTCGTAAACGACACCGGGATCATTGACAATGTACTGCTTTTCAGACATAACCGGCATGACAATTCCTTTACTTATCTACAATTTATTAGGCACAATTCACCAAATTAGATCAGACAAAATGTCAAAAACGCAATTGAGATATTATAGCGTCTATACCTTCTCCGCACCAATTTACTTCTTCAACTACCCTGCTATAGATCTCTCACAGATCCTATCTTCATACCAGAGCAGAAACCCTTTGCGCAACCAATGGGGGCGCAAGTTAACACGATACCCAACATGTGCTAATTCATGGGCAGCAGCCACAAACCGAGCACGCACGCCCCATGCCCCTTGAGCAGCACTCATGGCGCTTGCTCGCCGCCACGCAGCAAAGAAGCTATGAATCTGCTCCCCAGGCACAACCCGGTGAATCAGGTCTTTGGGCAAAACCGCTTGAAATGCACCTGGCTCAAAACCTTGGCGGAAATTAGTGCTAAAGACCGTGACTTCGCGTTTCCATGCGTCGGGGGACGAAGGTGCGGCGGTTGTTCGGCGCAAAACATGCGCCACCCAAAGCTGCCCTAGTGGATCAGAAGTCCCCTCAACCAGCAATCCACCTGCCAATACACTCTCAGCGAGACGACCATAGGCAAGTGCAACCGCGTCCGGCTCATACTGGCGCAAGACATTAAACGCCCGCACCACACGCACATGCTCCGGTTGACCATCGGGCCATTTACCCAGGGGGAGATTAAAGCCACCCACGCGAAAATCCAGCCCTGGAACCACATAGGGCTGGGCGGCGGCGACCCGTTCGGGATCAATCTCAACCCCTAAAACGGGCAAAGTGGGGTTAACAGCGCGTAGACGTGTAAGGCTCTCAAGTGTCGTGGTCGGTGTAGCGCCATACCCAAGATCAACAAAAAAGGCCCGTGCAAAGGGTTCATCGCACCGGACCAATAAGGACGAATCATATTTCAACAAAAAGGTATCAATACGTCGTAGCCGGTTGCCTGCTGTTTTGCCACGAGTAAATTGGCCTTGTGGTCGGCGGGGTCGGGCGTTTGGATGGGGTAACGGCTTCGGGCGAATCATCAGGTTCTTCTACGGGTACAGGTACGATCTCAATGCTTACTGTCGAACTTACAGCTTCTGTTTCTGCCATCTGCTCATTTGCCGCAAAATTCTCAGCAATAGTACTTTCAGCAGCGTTGGATTGCTCATCTGTTGCAGCAGAAGCTGATTCACGAACCAATCGAGTGTAAACCACCACCCGACGTTCATACAGATTGTTCTCCGCATCCCATACTCCGGCGCAAGTAATTAGATTGAGATCACGCTCAAAATCTACGCCGAAGATACGAACCAATGGTGCAGCATCAGCATCATACTCCTCCACCGCTATTACTTCAAAGCGTACTTCATCTTCATCACCAAAGCGTACCACCACTTCATCACCTGGCTGTAGTTTATCAAGTTCCCAAAAAACAGCGGGGCGTCCCTTGAAATCATCTAGATGCCCCGCCATCACTGCGTTCCCAGATTCACCAGGCTGTGCGCCTATACTATACCATCCGACCGCATTAACGCTGCCTGGTGCAGCCATTAGCCCATTCTCATCTTGACCCACCGCCTCAATCGGTGCATCAATGCCCAAGGCAGGGATCAGTAGGCGTGCTGGTGTCGCCGCTAGTTGAAGCGTAGCCGCGGTCACGAACTCTGTCGCAGCAGCTACTCCAACCAATGGAGCAGCTGCCTGGGCGGGATATGCCCCGCCCAGTACTAACCCAAAGAGACATACGAAGGCGAGCAAGAATTGGCGGCTCTTATGATTTATATCCATCCGGCTACATCCAATCCTAGGTCTCACCACTCGTATGTTTCCCATTATTTCCCCAACCCCAACAAACTGCTTGATGCTGTTTCCAACACGCTCTTGTTTAAATGCTTATGTACTGCCTACAGCGAACTTCAACATTGAGCTTCGATCAACCT
>JBBQIG010000404.1:0-5491 GCA_038324715.1 Anaerolineae bacterium
AGCATTGTCTATCTGCCAGTTGTGAATCATTGATGGTGGTGTGCTGGCAACGCGCCATTATGAAGGTTTAAGCGAGCTAACTTTACGCAATATAAACACCTGAATTCTGGTGAAGAGCAGCGCTGGTTATCTACAGGGAAGATCCATGGGCGTTTTGCTACCGTTGTTTTTACGATGCGTGGGGATGACTATCGCATTATTACGATAAGGAGTGCGCGGAACGATGAAAGAGGAAAATATCAGGAGTTATACAGTTGAGGAAATCCGGGCTATGCGTGCCCGTGGTGAAAGCCAGACAGATTGGACAAAGGTTGATGCTATGACGGAAAAGGATATTGAAGCCGCGATTGCTTCAGATCCGGAAGAGGCTGGCATCGAATGGGATTGGGACAGCGCAAAACTCGTTATGCCCCAACCCAAGGAGCATATCAACCTGCGTGTGGACGCCGATGTACTGAACTTCTTCAAGAGTCAAGGTAAGGGATATCAGACGCGTATGAACGCGGTACTGCGTTCTTACATGGCGGCTCCTCAGGAAAAGCAACGGCAAGGTTAATAAGGTTAATCGTTTAGCATTGTTAGCACTGTTTTTTTGGCCTGCCAGCCACGGGCTGCGCAGGCAATTTGCTTTGGCAAGCCTTTAGCTTCACAAAGATACAGTCACCTAACTTCTAATTCAGCCTATCATTCTATCTAAGAATTGCACCAGCAGCAATGGGATCAAAACCATCCGGCCAGATTGTTAAGTTAGTGTACCTAGCGCCTTAGAGTTTGGCGAAGCTCAAGCTAGCGCCTCTGCGTTTTGTTCGGATTAGGTTAGCGCTTTTGAGATCGGCTGCCGATCACACCGGAAACGCCATGGCAGTCTATTTTGCGCGGAAACCCCATGAACATGGCTACCGTTAGCCTCCGAGAAAAGGGGTTTAGCTTCCACTAAAGACATATTCTGGCAAAAGGCTTCACGCTTCACGCAGAGCATTTTCATATTTGTTTAACAATGTTATTATTTACTAGTTTCTCTCACTTTTGTTTCTCTCTTGCCCCGAACAGGAGGTTAATAATATGTCCCCTCGAAATCAAGCGTCTGACCTCGACTCCCAAGACGCTGATAGGCCAGATGGCGCAGCGGCTGCTAGCGACGACATCAAAAAAGAAATTGCCGAATCAATTGTCGCTACCATGCCCATTGCACTGCTGGTGTTGGAAACCAACCTGCGCGTGCGCATCGCCAGCGAGACCTTTTATGATATTTTCCAGGTGACTCCAAAAAACACCGAAGGCAAGCTCGTCTATGATCTGGGCAATGGCCAGTGGAACATTCCTAAATTACGCACTCTCCTTGAAGAGATTCTGCCCGACAACGAGATCTTTATGGGCTATGAAGTGCAGCACACCTTTGAAGGGATTGGCCAGCGCACCATGCTGCTCAATGGCAGGCGGCTTGACCATATGCAGCTGATCATGCTAATCATTGTCGATATGACCGAGCACAAGCAGATTGAAGAGGAACTCCAGGCGACGCTGGCCGAGCACAAGCAGATTGAAGTAGAACTCCAGGCGACGCTGGCCGAGCACAAGCAGATTGAAGTGGAACTCCAGGCGACGCTGACCGAACTGAAAGAGACGCAGGTCGAGCTTGTCCAACAAGAACGGCTGGCGGCTGTAGGCACGCTAGCAGCCGGAATTGCCCACGATTTCAACAACATTCTGTCGATCATTGTGTTGAATGTCGAGTTGGGCTTACACACTCCACAACTACCTCCCAAACTTCACAGGCAGCTAATGACTATTTCGCAACAGATGAAGCGTGCTGCCAATCTGGTTCAACAGATCTTGGATTTCGGTCGACGTGGCGAACTCCAGCCCCATCAACTAGACTTAGTGCCCCTTCTCGAAGAACAGGTCGAATTGTTACAACTTAACTTGCCAGCGAACATTACGCTTAATCTGAGCCATGGGAGTGACGAATACGTCGTCAATGCTGACGTAACGCACATGCAACAAATTTTCATCAACCTGGCGCTCAATGCAATCGGTGCCATGCCCGAAGGTGGGGACCTGGGCATGAGCTTGGGACGCTTGCGGCTGATGAGTCACGATGAAGCGCCTTTGCCGGGGATGGACCCTGGAGAGTGGATTCAGGTGTCCGTAAGTGACAGCGGCACAGGTATACCAAAGGAAGTGCTGCCCCATGTCTTTGAACCGTTTTTTACCACCAAACCCTTTGGCAAGGGTAATGGTCTGGGACTGGCGCAAGTTTATGGCATTGTTCAACAACACGGTGGACACATCGATGTGCGGACTCAAGCGGGGGTAGGTACCACTTTTGTCATCTATCTACCCCCATCATGCACCCCGTAGCTACGGGGTGCGTGATGGGGGCAGAACAGGCAAAGTCGATACCCACTCAGCGGTGATAATGGGGTCTGCTCACGAAACGGAAGAAATCATACGTTAAGCTTTTGAAAATCGCCTCGCCGCCACTACGCCCCTGCGGGGGCACGTAGTGCTCTGAATTTGCTGCGCTCGACCTGTTTGCTCTGTCGCCAGGCATAATCCCCGGTCGGGTGTTACCGCGCTAAACCGTGCATTTTCATCGGGCGTTGGGTGTTGATACAATGGATGCTCTTGTAGAAGCTGTTAGGGGTCGTATACCAGAATATAGGTTAAGGGTACTTGCTGCAATGACTTGACCGTGTAGAACTATCCCAAAGAAGAATGAGGTCTCTATAGTTTCATTCATGGTGGGATAGAATGTTAGGAAGAGGCGAGTAGATAACATGGAAATCTGGAATCAGGTTGTTGTAGCTGCTTCTGTTCCTGATCCATTTCCTAAAGAGCTAACCAATTATGTTAAGCAGGGATGGAACCAAGATGACTAGCTCCGAACCGCAAGAACCTGTCTCATCAGATGATATGCCTGTAGATATTTCTAGCCAGACTACCATCTCGCAAGCAGACGCTAAAGAGCACGCCGAAGCGGTTGTCTCTACAATGCCCATCGCGCTGCTGGTGCTGGAGACTAATTTGCGCGTGCGTTCTGCCAGCCAGCTTTTTTATGAAACCTTTCACGTGGTACCGGAAGAGACCGAAGGCAGGCTGATTTACGAACTGGGCAATGGTCAGTGGAACATTCCTAAACTTCGAATCCTTCTTGAAGAAATTTTGCCCCACGATCACGTATTTACGGATTATGAAGTAGAGCACACCTTTGAGGGGATTGGTCGCCGTATCATGCTGCTCAATGGCCGACGGCTTGACCATGTGCAGCTTATTTTGCTGGTCATCGTTGATATTAGCGAGCGCAAGCAGTCAGAGGAGGCACTTGAAAGCCTTGTGCAAACGCGCACGGAGCAAGTGCGCCGACTCGTTACCCAACTGACCATGAGTGAGCAGGAGGAACGCCGCCGTATCTCTACCATTCTCCATGACGATCTGCAACAGCGCCTCTACAGCGTAAATTTCCAGTTAGCGACGTTGCGTAGCCTTGTGACCAGTCAGGAAGGGGAAGAAGCACAGCTGCTGATTGGTGAGATTGAAGAGTCTTTAAACGATTCGGTTAAGTTGACCCGCAATCTCAGCGTGGATCTCAGCCCTCCCGTCCTTCACGATGAAGGACTATTTGCAGCTCTCCGCTGGCTGGCTGCTCAAATGGAGCAACAACAGCGGCTTGTAGTTTCCGTAGTTGCAGAGGATGGCTTGCCGCCACTGGATGAAGACCTGCGCGTATTGCTCTTTCAGTTCGTACGTGAGTTGCTCTTCAACGTCATCAAGCATACCGTTGTCCTCACCGCCGTGGTCGCACTGACATACGAAGATGACCATTTCTGTATTGAGGTCAGCGACCAGGGACAGGGGTTTGACGCCAACATTCAAGCCGACCAAAATAGCCAAGGGCTGTTGCGCATCACACAACGCCTGCACCTTCTTGACGGTCGTATGAATATTGACTCACGTCTAGGTGAAGGCACACGTATCACTCTTTATGTTCCACTGCGTGGGAAGAACGGGGATGAGAGCTAACAGTACCTGCACTACTTGTGATGGAAGACAATGCTATCCTCGCCAAATCGTTAGTACGCTTTCTGGGCGAGCAGGATAACCTGACAATGGCGGCGGTAAAGCCCAGGCTCACCACCTGGACTTTTGTTTTGTGCAAAGGCATGTTGTGCAAGGTGTTGGAATCGGCGTTTTTGTTAACAGTAACAAGCGCAAGTACCGATAAGTTTTATTTATCAGTAGGTAATATTTTTCGACAGAATATCTTCGTATAGTGAACTGTCCGGCAAGCAAGAGTCGGAGAAGACCACATAAATTGGATACCCAAAGGAAAGCTAGTAAATTTACGGAACGGAGAGTAGGGGATGATTCTGTAATCATGGTTGCCAGTAAGGGTACCAGCGAGAATCGCGCGTAAATATACGCTAGAAAATCCACTGATACCCTGGTTGACTATAGTTGGATCAAATCACGGTTGAGGACAAGGTTGTCTACATGCAGCCCAAAGCCGAATGCTGGCTGAGTAGGCAGCCAACGTTCATATCGCTTGCGCAGAAGAATCTTCTGCCAGCACTTTGGCCAATACTTTGAGCATAACTTCAGCGGTATAGGGCTTCTCTAGGAAATATTTAACACCCACATTGACTGCCTTAGAGACGACAGCGTTAGCGGTTAGGCCACTAGCGGCAATAATCTTCACCTTTGGGTTAATCTTACGCAGGGCATGAATCGTGGCGAAGCCGTCCATGACGGGCATCATCATATCCGTGAGCACAACTGCAATGGCGTTTTTGTGTTGCACATAGACCGCTACAGCTTCAGCCCCATCTTCGGCACTTACCACGCGATAGCCAAATGCCTCGAGCGTCTGCTGGGTTACCAAACGCACTGACGCGTCATCGTCCACCACTAAGATGAGTTCACCGTGACCCTGATGATCAGAGATAGCCGCTGTTGTTGGTAGATTGCCCTGAGCATCCCCTCCGAAAGTGGACAGGTAAATTTTGAATTCAGTTCCCCGCCCTTCCTCACTGTAGACATTGATAAAGCCACCATGACTCTTGACTATGGCTTGTACATTTGCCAGCCCTAGACCCGTGCCTTTGCCGACTTCTTTGGTCGTAAAAAAGGGATCAAAAATGCGGTCGAGATTGGCGGCTGGGATACCGGTGCCATTGTCGGAGACTCTGAGCAGCACATAGCGGCCTGGTTCAGCAGCTAGATTCATCCCGGCATATTGCGAGTCGAGCGTAACCGTCGATGCCGTAACTTCAAGTCTGCCACCATGCGGCATGGCGTCGCGTGCATTGATCGCGAGATTAAGTAGAACTTGGTGAATCTGCGTCGGGTCAGCAAGGATGGTGGGTAGATCGTTGTCAATGTTGACCTGCACATGCAGATTCCGGTCAAAGGTATCACGGATAAGAATTTGCAACTCCAGGATAATTAAGCCGACATTAATAACTGAGCGTTCCCCTTGAACACCGCGCGC
>JBBQIG010000405.1:0-5456 GCA_038324715.1 Anaerolineae bacterium
CATGACTGTCAAGAGCGAACTGCCACCATAGCTGATAAAGGGCAGCGTTACACCTGTGGCTGGAGCAATGGCAAGTGTCACGGCTGCATTGAGCAAGGCTTGAAGCGCCAATAGAGATGTAATGCCAGTGGCAAGGAGCATGCTGAAGGTATCGGGCGCGCGCAAAGCTGTGCGCAGCCCCCGATAGATTAAGAGGCAAAAGAGAAAGATGAGCAGCAATGTCCCCAGGAGTCCCAATTCCTCGCCAATGATAGCAAAAATGTTATCACTCCAACCTAATGGCACCCCTCCCGGCTGCTTATAATCACTCCCACCAAGACCTTGCCCAAAAATTCCGCCATTGACAATTGCGCGCAAGGTACGTGTTGCTTGCCATTCTTGGCTTTCGAGCGGATTGGAGATTGCATCCAAGTAGCGTTCAATACGCGGCCCAGCATAGGAACTGTAGCGAATGATGAGCCAGAAGGTGGCGGTGCCACTTAACCCCACGACGAATAACTGGCGTAATTCAGCCCCGGCAATGAAAAACATAATCGAGGCTGTGGCAACCAGCAAAATGGCGGTGCTGATTTTGGGTTGGGCAACCAGCAAGACGGTGACAATGCCCATTAAAACAGCAAAAGGAATTAGACCGACTTGAACATTACGGATGCGCTCGCCTTTGCTGGCAAGCCATGCACTAATATAGATGATGATGATAATCTGGGCTGGCTCGGCGGGCTGTATACTGCCTGAAAAGAGGGTACGTGTGGAGCCGAGAATCTCAATGCCCATAATGATGACCGTGAGCAGTGCTAAGAGAGCCGCGATCATCAACAAAACACTCCAACGTTGCCAAATTGTGTAGGGGATGCGCATGGTGGCAACCATGGCTACAATACCAATCCCCAGCCAGATGATCTGGCGAAAAAAGAAGTAGAAGGGGTCATCATAGGTATAGATGCCGATGGTATAGCTGGCGCTAAAGACCATGATTGTCCCCAGCGTTAGCAAGGTGGCAACAATCGTGAGCAGTCCCCAATCATAACTGCCACTATTTGCATTTCCAGTGGCAGCCTTGGTCACGGTAGGCTTGGATGGGGCTGCTGGTGTTTTAGTTGTGATGGCTTTGGTTGTCATAACTTGTCTATAAACCCTTAAAAGTCGCCCGTGATCACGCGGCCAATGCAGTGGTTATTTGTGCGGCTTTTAATTTGTGTGACTTCTAGATAGTTGTCCATTCGGGTTGCCATCAGACTTGGTTCGTTTGAATGCTGGGTTCCGAAATTGGTCTCTGTTGTACAGTACGACGTACAAGTTGGCGAAAGTGTTCGCCGCGTTCTTCAAAATCTTGATATGCGTCGTAACTGGTGCCACCCGGCGAAAGCAAAATCACGCTATTGCTGCCTGCCACGCGCGCTGCCAACTCGACTGCCTCGTCAAGCCGTTGCACGACCGCACAGTTGGGCGCCTTTTGTTGTAGGAAACGCGCGCGATCTTGCACGGTGCGTACAATCATGGGGCCACTTTGCCCAAAGCCAATTAGAAAGTTAATGCGTCCCATTGCTTCAGTGGCAAAGGTGTCCCAGGGTAGGTTTTTATCCTTGCCACCAGCGAGGAGGATAATGGTCTGCTTGGCTGTGTCAAAGCTACGCATGGCGGCGATGGCGCGTTCGGGTGACGTGGCTATGCTGTCGTTGATCCAGGTGACACCCCCTGTATCCATGACCACCTCTAGGCGGTGCGCCACGCCATGGAAGTCGCGTGCTACCTTGCTCATGGCGGATATCTCTGCCCCAGCCGCTTGTGCTGTGGCACATGCCATGAGGAGGTTGCTGATATTGTGGTCGCCGCGCAGTTGTATCTCCTCGCGGTTGCAGATGGGCTGCCCTTGAATCATCAGGGTGTCATCTGCCAGCCATGCACCTACCTCAAGTTCCATCTGGCGCGAGACTGTGACAATTTGAACACCTTGTTCTTCCAGTGCGGCGCGTGTCTCTGCCAACATATCCTCGAGCTTCCAGTCTCCGGGCAGCTTACGCCGTTTCATGTTTTTGTGTGGCGGCGCAAGGCGACTGGTCACAGGATCATCCAAGTTCACAACCAACGTAGAGCCTCGCCCCATCTGGCGCACTAGATTGAGCTTGGCTGCGGCATAGGCAACCATGTTGGGATGGCGATCCAGGTGGTTGGGTGTTAGGTTGGTGATGGTAGCAATGTTCGGCCCCAGCGACTCGATTGGGCCCCAAGCAATGCTGGCGTCAAAGAGTTCCAACTGGAAGCTACTCAGCTCCAAGACCAATGGCTCGTTTGGCTCTACGTCTTGTAAACGATCAATGAGGGGGGAACCAATGTTGCCACCCACATGGGTTATGATCCCCTGTTCACCCAGAATCTTGCCGATGAGCGTGGTCGTGGTGGTTTTGCCACTGCTTCCCGTCACACCGATCAACGGGCCTAGGCCGAGCACCTTGGCAAGTTGGAAGGTGAGCAAGCTGTCATTGCTCAACGGAATGTTTTGCGTCAACGCGGCTTGCACCAAGGGATGTTGGGGCGGGACGCCGCCACTCAGACAGAGCAGCGCACAATCATCCAGCAGAGAGAGGGGATGGCTGCCCAATACAAGTTCGACCGGTAGACCGTGCAGAGACTCGATTTCGGTTTGTAGTTTGTCGGCAACTGCGAGATCACTGATTACGACTTTTGCACCGACGCTGGCGAAAAAGCGCGCAAGCGCAGAGCCTTGCCGCGCTAGGCCCAAGATGACAATTTTGCGTCCGGCAAAGGCTTGTTCAACCATATCTTTGCCTTGCATATCGTTGTCCCATAGAGGTGAATTGGTGCTGCCGTTATTGCCCACGATGTTCAGTCTCGCTTCAGAGCTGGGAAGTAGGGTCGGGGCGATTGACGCTGCACGTTCAACACGTAGTCGCGAGAGGGGACGCGCACCATTTCGCTCTTGCCGGCTCTTTTCTGTATCCCAATGCACATGTTTTGTATCTGACATGGCCGTTTCACCCTTCGTCTCAATGCTCCGATGCAGTGTGTTCTTGATTAAGGCTTGACAATTAAGCCAAACTAGATCAAGGCCAACGCCACACCGAGCATGCCACACAATACGCCCGCAAGCCAGAATCGCTCTTTGACCTGCATTTCACTCCAACCTAGTAATTCAAAGTGATGGTGCAAAGGCGACATCTTCAGGATACGTCGCCCTTCGCCATACACTCGTTTGGTCCATTTGAAATAGCCTACTTGTAATATGACGCTGACTGCTTCTGCCACAAAAACAAAGCCCACAACAGGAAGGAGCAGCCACTGACCTGTCATAACGGCGACATAGCCTAATGTTGCGCCTAGAGCTAAACTGCCCGTGTCACCCATGAACATTTGTGCCGGGTGAGCGTTGTACCAAAGAAAGGCCAAGAGCGCACCCACAATGGTAAAACAGAAGATCATCAGTGGTTCTTGGTTTTGCAAGTAGGCGATGAGGCCATAGCAGGCAAAAGCCAAACTGCTGATACTCCCGGCTAAACTATCCAAGCCATCGGTCAAGTTAACGGCGTTGCTCATGCCCACAACAATCAGTACCGTAATCGGAATGATCCACAGACCAATGCGGAAGAAGCCCCCCTCAAATGGCCCTCTGATGCCGGGAACACCCACATAATCCCAATGCGGCGGGCCAAAATAGAGGATGAGTGCCAAAATGATGGCGAAAAGCAGTTGGAAACTGCTTTTCATGCGGACACTCATGCCTTCGCCGCGACCACGAATCCCTTTGATGCCTTGCCAGTCGTCAACTGCTCCCAAGATGGCGTGGGAACCGAGGCAGAAAAAGAGAATTAAGGTACTTTGCCCGATGTAATTCAAACCCCACAGGTTGGCAATATTCAAGATGCCTGTAATGAGTAAGACCGGTACGACAACTAGAATGCCCCCCATCGTAGGGGTACCCGTTTTTATCTGATGCCCTTCCGGGCCATCTACCCGAATTTGTTTGCCGAGGCCGTTGCGCTTGAGCAGATTGATCAAGGGACGTCCCCAGATTACAGCCAGGAAAAAACTCACTGTTCCTAACGTTAACGCATACGCCATAAAAACCTTATTCGCACTAGTTTATGTGCCTGTTGAATAAGCCTGTTTTAGTGATGATGCAGGCTTTGGTGTACCGCATCATCGCGGCTAATCGCTGGCACAATTTGATCCATTCCCAAGGCGCGACTCCCTTTTACCAAGACCATATCGTTGGCATGAACCGCGCGTTGGATCAGGGCAATCGCTTCATCTGCGCTGGCGGTGACAAAGAGCCTCTCTGGCGAAAGCCCAACCTGGCGTGCCTCTTCGCCAATGGCCTTTCCCAATTCACCGACGGTGATGAGAATGTCCACCACATCGGCAGCGCGCCGGCCTACAAGTTTGTGCGCTTCGTCTGTATAATCGCCCAACTCGCGCATGTCCCCCAGCACTGCCATACGACGACCATTGTGTTCTGGCGTAATGTCGTTGAGCAGGTTGAGCGCCGCCACCATGCTGGTGGGGCTGGCGTTGTAGGTGTCATCAATAATGGTAGAACCATTGATGCCAGGTACTACGACTAAACGAATCTGACCGGGTAGGCTTTGCATTCCCGCCACAATTTCTTCCCAACTTAGCCCCTCTACCAATCCCAAAGCTGCGGCGCGCAACGCTGTGTGAACGCTGTGCCTTCCCAACAAAGGAACACGCACATGCAGTGATTCCGGCTTTTGATTCTCCGAGTGACGGTAGTGAAAGCGGAAACGGATGCCTTCCATGCCTGCACTGCTGATGTTGTCTGCCCAGAGGTCGGCTTCGGGTGTGAGACCATAGCGAAAGACGCGTGCCGAGGTCATCTCTGCCATGCCTTTGACCCACTCGTCATCCCAATTAAGAATGGCAATTCCGCCATCATTGGCGTGAGGGAGGGCACGCACTAATTCGGCTTTGGCCTGGGCAATGTTCTCGGTGCTCCCCAATCGGCTGAGATGTACAGGCCCCACATTGGTGATAATGCCAATACGTGGACGAGCCAGGGCTGCCATTGTGTGAATTTCACCGAGGGCATACATCCCCATCTCGAGGATGGCGCGCTCATGAAATGGGTTGAGTTCCAACAATGTTAAGGGCAAGCCCTGTTCACTGTTGAGATTGCCTTTGTTGTGGAGTGTGTTATAGCGTTGGCTCAACACGCCATAACATAACTCTTTGGTGCTGGTCTTGCCCACGCTGCCCGTGATGCCGATTACATGGAGGCTAGGGTTGACGCGGTGGTGACGCTGAAAGCCGCCAACCCGTTGCAACCCAATCACACTGTCATCGACAAGGTAGGCGAGGGCGCGTCCTTCTAAGCTATTGGTGGGGGCGTTGCACCAGAGTTGTGCGGCAGATTCTGTTGCACTGCGGCGGCAGTCGATGATGGTTGCGCCTGCTGCTTTGGCTTGGTTCAGCGCACGTTC
>JBBQIG010000406.1:0-5422 GCA_038324715.1 Anaerolineae bacterium
TATGTCTAGCCAGCGCACGATCTGAATTGCCTACAACTCATACCGGTCGGCCAACGTCCGATGTAGATGTCCGATACATCGACTTGCGAGCCAATATTTCGCCGAAATCACATGTTATGTAATGTGACATTGTCAAATTATTCTTAATCTTAATTCCCCGTCACAATTTGTTCGATATGACCTGCCATTTGTTTTGCCTCGGCAGGGGTGAGCACTCCGGCTTCCATTTGACAGGTATAAGATTCGCCAGCTTCGATGGTCTTGATGTTGCCTTTGGCCTTTTCGGCGCTATAGCCTTCTGGCTCGGCGGTGGCAGGGCACATGCCTAGCGCATCTTGGTCGGCAGTACGGCAGATCCAGCGCACGCCTTTATCCAGTTGTGAAGGGCGATGACTGAAGTAGTCGGCGCTGCCATCGGGATAGACTTGCAGCGTGTGCGCCCAGCCTTCTTGATCCGCTAAGTAATCAATTGTAAAGACAATCTCCGGGTCGAAACTGAGTTCTGGCTTCAAGATGTGATGGCGCTCTGGATGCTGCTCCAACTCCTGCATAAACTCTCGATAGCCAGGCCCGGGGCGCACATGCGAGGGAATGCTGCTGCGGATGCGTACATGCTCTGGGGTCGTATGCGCGCTGTAGATCAGTTGCCCCATGTCCACCGGGCGGTAGTTGACATGCGCTAAGTACATAAACTCCATCGGCGTGCGCTTGATGTTGGTGACGGTGATGGCAATCACACAACGCGACTCACCTGCATAGAGCTTGACCAGTGGATGGGCAAGGTAGTTGTGGTTAAAGGCGACGGTATGTTGGTATTCGCCCCCTAAGCCGATGTACGCACCGCGTTCATCCTCCCCATAGACCAACCAGGCTTGCTGATAGGGTGCATTGGGCAGTTCGCCATGCAGGGGATGGGTGTCCTCACCGGTTGGCACGCCCATTGCCGTTGCGCCACAATGGATGAGGAAGCCGCCATAGGTCTCCAGATAGTTTTGGGTGGGGCGAGGTTGGTCAAACATCGACTGCATGGTGATATTGCGCCCATCAAAATTAGCCGACCAGATTTGTTGTCCTTGAAAGGGAAGCATGACGAGTTCGCCGCGGCTGTTGTGCAAACGCACGGCTGGCACACCTGATGGAAAGCGAAAGATGCTGGCCGAAAGCTCGCCATGTTGCAGAAAAGGGCGTTCGGCAGGGCTAAAGAAATCGGGAAAGAGATGGATGATACTTTCAGTTTGGCTCATGGAAGTTGTCTCCCGGCTACATTGAGATGTAGATCCGTGGGTAGTGTGGATGATGAACTGGATAGTGATATTTACAGAAATTTACAGAGATATGGACAGTAAGATGGAGTTTTAATAGACGCTATGGGTAGGGAATTGGTGGATCGAGTGGATCATAGCAGGACGCAATAGGGGTGTCAAAGGGGCGAGAGGGCAGCAACTGTCACCTGTTGGGCGAGTGCGGTGATCTCTTCCAGTCTGCCCACACCTACGCCCGGCGTCATGGCAGCAGCACTCCCTGCCGCCACGCCCCAACGCGCCACTTCGGGCAGTGGCAACTTACGTTGTAGGGCATAGAGTAGTCCTGCCAGGAGTGCATCGCCCACGCCGACGGGTGTTTGCGCTGCCACTTGCGGTGGGCGGGCATGGAGAAGTTGATCGTTCTGTGCCAACAGCAACCCATCTGCGCCCAGCGACAGTGCCACCAGCGTGACCCCCTGGTCAAGAAATGCAAGGGCTGCGCGCTGTGCATCCGTGATCGTGGTGATGGCAGTGCCTGTACATTCGACTGCTTCCTCGACATTTGGCTTAACCAAAAAGGGCGCGGCTTCGATTCCCAAGCGCAGCGCTGTGCCACTGGCATCCAAACAGGCAAATGCGCCGTGGCTCTGAATCAGCGCGATGAGGTCAGCATAGAAGTCGGGGGGTGTCCCTGGTGGTAGACTGCCACACAAGGCCCAGTAGCTTCCTGCTGTGAGTTGGGCAAGGATGCGTGTACGCAAGGCACCTAGCGCGGCGGCTTCAATCTGAGGCCCTGGCTCGTTGACCTTGATGTAGCGCCCGCTCTCGGCTTCCTCGATTACGGTGTTGGTGCGACTTTCGCCGTTGATGTGGACAAAATCTGTGGCGATGCCTAACTGGTTAATTCCCTCAGCCAACATCTGCCCTGTGAAGCCACCCACTAATCCCATTGCCACACTCTCCACCCCCATTGCTTGCAGCGCGCGTGCGACATTAAAGCCTTTGCCACCCCAATCCAACCGTGAGGTGGAAGCGCGCAACACACTGTTTTCGTGTAGTTTCGGAACCGTGAGCGTACGATCTAGACCAGGGTTGATGGTGACAGTGTAGAGAGATGGCATCTTTGACTCTATCCTCTATATTTACACGCTTGTCGAAGGTTCTGAACTTGCCAGATGATTGATGGATCCGAGAGCGGCCATGAGTTTGCGGTTTTGGGTGTAGGTTTCACGAAAGAGAGGCAGCAACTGTTGATATTTGGCATGGTGATCCAGGTTGGGCAGGATGGGACTCTCAAGGCGCGCCCACGATTGGGCTGTGGAAATTAGCTCAAAGTGACCCGTGCCGCTTCCTGCAAGCAGTGCCGCACCGAGCGCAGATTGTGCACTTACTGCTAGGGGGTAGACAGGACGTCCAAAGATGTCGGCAATCAGTTGTCGCCAGAAGGGACTCGTTGCGCCACCCCCAGCCAAAACAATGCGCTCTGGCGACGCACCTATCTCTTGTAGCACCGTAAAGGCGTTGTAACAGGCTAGGCTGATCCCTTCCAGGACGGCACGCGCAATCTCGGCGCGACCGTGGGAAAGGGTCAGCCCCATGAAGACGCCGCGTGCTTGGGAATCCATGTAAGGCGTGCGCTCGCCCATGAGGTAGGGGAGAAAGAGCAATCCATTGGCTCCCAAAGGCGCATTGGCGGCCCAACTAGTGATTTGCGTATAGGCATCCGGCCCTGTCAACTCCCATAATTGATCACGCAGCCAACGCAAGACCAGCCCCACATTGAGCAGCGCTGCCATTTGAACCCAACCTGGACCCATTGCCGGTTCGAGCGCGCTACAAAAGGTGTGGATGCGCCCTTGTGGATCAACGTCCACTGTGTCAATGTCCGCCCTGGCGGTTGGGATTAAGAGTTGCCCACCACTGCTCAGGGTCAGCAGCAACGAGTCTGATGTGATTACGCCCGCACCGAGCGCGCTGCACGGTGTATCCGCCGCGCCTGTAATTACGGGCAGACCGGGCGGCAATCCGAATGCTGTCGCCGCTTCTGGCAGTAGTGCGCCCGCGATGCTGTTGGCTGGTTGAATGGGAGGGAGCCAAGCAGGATTGATTTCTAGCAGGTGGAGCAAAGTGCTTGCCCAAGTACGTGTTGTGGCATCCAGCAGTAGCGTCCCTGCAGCATCGCTGGGGTCGGTGGCAAAGTGTCCTGTAAGCCGCCAGCGCAGATAGTCTTTGGGCAGCAGCACCTTGCCTATACTTGACCAGATCTCAGGACGGTGCTTGTGTAGCCAGTGAAGTGTTGCGGCTTGGAAGCCTGTGGCAAGAGGACTGCCTGTGGTGGCAACCAGTTGGGCTGCACCGATGCGCTGGGTAATTTCTTGTACTTCAACATGGCTGCGTTGGTCGGGCCAAATGATGGCAGGGGCAAGCAATCCTCCTGCCTTGTCCAGCAACACAGTACCGTGCATTTGCCCTGTGACACCGATAGCGGCAATGGCATGGGTATTGGGGAGTGTGGCGTGGGCTTGGCGCACCGCTTGCCTGGTTGCTTGCCACCAGGCTTCAGGTTCTTGTTCGGCATGGGTGGGCTGGGGGTGGTGGATGGGGTAGTCACTACTACCCTGCCCCACCACCATACCAGCCCTATCCACGATGATCGCCTTGACCGACGAAGTGCCCAGGTCAATGCCTAGAAAGAGCGATCCGGTAGGCTCTCTCATGCGAAGAAGGGTTCAATCCAACTCTCTGGTACCTCTAATCCAAAACCAGGGGCGTCGCTGGGCGTGAGATAACCATCTTGGGCAACAGGTTGCCCGGGTAGGCCTGGCGCTTCGGAGAGGGGAACACCGGGAGCCGTGCCCACAAAGTATTCTAGCCAGGGAACAGAAGGCATGGCATAGCTGAAATGTTGCCCATAGGCATTGCGCGCGCCGCCGTGGAGCATCACACTAATGCCGGCAGCTTCGGCAACGGCGCAGATTTTGCGCGTGGTGGTGACGCCGCCACACCAGTTAATGTCGGGTTGCAGAATGTCAGCAACACGATGGCTCGCCGCCCACTGGAAGGGGACGTGGGTATACCAATGTTCGCCTGTGGAAAGTGCTTGCCAGGGCAAGCGCTGGCGCAGTTCAACGTGGCTATCTAGCTCCTCGGAAAGCAGGCATTCTTCCATCCACTTGAGGCGGTAGGGACGCAGCGTCTCGGCGAGGCGCACGGCATACTCCACATCAAAGGCCATCCAGCAGTCGAGCATGAGTTCGCAATCGTCACCAATCAGTTCGCGCGTCTTGGCAACGAACTCTTCATTCTTACGCAGACCGTCAAGCCCATCGGCAGGGCCATAGGGACAAGCCAGCTTAAAGGCTTTGAAGCCTAGCTCCATATACCAATCTACATCGTTGCCAGTGGCATAGCAGAACATCTTCTCTTTGTGTGGGCCGCCCAGCAATGCCCAGACTGGCTTTTCCAGCAACTTGCCCAGGGCATCCCACAGCGCCAAATCAACGGCTGAGACCGCATAGGAAGCCAAACCCACAGAGCCATAGGGCTTGGTCATGCGGAACATCATGTCGCTCATCTTTTCAATGGCAAAAATATCTTCGCCTATGAGATTGGGCGCTAGATGATCCTCGATGACTGCGGCGACCGCGCGCCCATGACTGGTGCTGCCCAATCCCCAGGTGCCATCTTCCAACGTGACTTTGCAATAAACTTCCCCCCAACTTTTGGGTAGCCAAAGCCCGCGGTGGCGCTTGACCTTGGGGAAGCGCGACATGGGGTTGGCAACCTCGGCTTCGTGCGCCCACGAGGCGCGGCGAGCGGTGGTCTTGGGTGGCGTGACAGGCTGGTTGAGCCGTACAGCCTCTATATTGGTGATTTTCATGACTTCTCCAAGGATATTTTGTGGCGTGATTGTAGTTTGTAAGTGGATAGGATAAGAGGAAATCTTCTTTTAATTCGAGAGCAAGCGTATGATATAAATCACCGCGGCCCCGTTGACAACGCCCATTAGAAGAAGAATATAAGTGAGTACGCGAGTGAGGCCCGCTGTGCTCTGTATGCGCTGGAGCAGCGGCTCAACTTCGTGTTGAAGCCTATTTTCGACGGCGTCTAGCTGTTTGCCGCGCTTATCGAGCGTATCGACAACGCCGTTGATGACACGCTCGTTGGTCGTGAGTGTG
>JBBQIG010000407.1:0-5398 GCA_038324715.1 Anaerolineae bacterium
TACATAAGGGCGAAAACAATTATGGGGTGACTGCCACATTGTAAGCAGCGGCATCTTCGGTGAGTAGCTGCCAGGTGGCGTCATCCACTTCAATGCCTTGTGCATTGCGGGTCTCAGCCATACGCTGTTCTGGTTCACCAGGCAGTAGCACGCCATTAAAACCAGGGGCTGGCTTGGTGGCTTTCACCCGTTGGGCGACTGCTTGGCTTTCACTATCATATTCTGCTGTGGGGCGGAAGGCAGCAATGTCTAGCACAATAAAGAGTACGCCATTCCCAGGAGTATAGCCGGGTAAAACGGGTGTACCGTTGCCCGTGAGCAATCCGCCCATAAACTCGACGAGGAGTGAGAGCGCATAGCCTTTGTGAGTGGCGGAGGGGAGCAACATGCCGCCCTCATAGAGATCCGCCGGGTTGGTGCTGGGCAGACCTTCGCTGTTCAGAATCCAGCCCTCTGGGATGCTCTTGCCGCGGTTGCGAGCCACACGCACTTTGCCCTCTGCCACGGCACTGGTTGCAAAGTCTAGGACAATGGGGTTGCTTTCGCCGACGGGCAGCGCAGCGGCGATGGGATTGGTTCCCAACACTCGTTCCGCACCACCAAATGGCGTTACCGCACCCGAAGATCCGCCGCCATTGCAGAATGCGAGGGCCATGCATTGGTGTTCGGCTGCAAGTTCCACCCATTCGCCCAAGCGTCCCACATGACCGCAGTGGATGAGACCTGCGGCGGCAATGCCATAGGTCTTGGCGCGGCTGATTCCCTGGTTAATGGTGAAGTGGGCAGCGACTTGTCCAAAACCGCGCTGGGCGTCTACTGTAACAGCTGCACCTTGCTCATGCACAATCACGGGGCGCGCGGCAGGGTTGATCTCGCCACGGCGGATGGCGTCTAGGTATTGGCGGACGCGCACGCTGCCGTGTGAGTCATGACCGACGAGGTCACTGCCTACGAGCGAGGTTGCAACTAGTTCGGCAGTATCATCGGGCGCACCCGCGGCCACAAAGATACGCTTGGCAAGGTCAATCAAGGTAGCAGGTTGAAGCAGTGGCATAATCAGAGCTTTCTAGGGAGTGGGAGGGTCTAGATAGCCGGAAGCTGAAGCAATCCGGCTTGGATAGGAAGCCAGTGAAAGCGGCTCAGGTCTATCAGTTTATTGACTGTTTTCCACTTGCCAGTAGTTTGCTCCCTGGCAAGTGGAAAACAGTCTCTTTATGTCAGCTAGTCTGCTGCGGCTGTGGCGGTTTCGGAGGCCAAGGCGCGCTTTCCGGCTTCAAGCAATTGCATAATGCGGTCTACGTCATAGACGCAGCCACCCCATGTGCCGCCGCCCGCAGCTTGCAGCGCAGCCCACAGGCGTGTGTCATCGGGGAGACGTGGGTCTGGAGCGATCATGGGATTTGTATCGCGTTCGGCTAATACTGTTGTGCCTGTTGCAGCGTCATAGCGTTGTCCATCATGGCCTACCAGGTTGAGAGAACCTTCCAGGTTAATGGTGTCAATGATAATTTCGATCAGGTCGCCATCGCGCACGCGACCAATTGGGCCGCCGGCCAGGGCTTCGGGGCCAATGTGACCGATACAGGCTCCGGTGCTGACACCGCTGAAGCGGGCATCGGTGATGAGGGCGACTTCCTTGCCCCACTTGAGGTATTTGAGGGCGGAGGTAAGCTGGTAGGTCTCCTCCATGCCGGAACCCATTGGGCCGCAGCCTGCCACCACAATTACGTCACCTGGATGGATCTCTTTGTCCCCTTGACCTTTGATGGCAGCAATGGCGGCGCGTTCGGAGGTGAATAGACGCGCGGGGCCAAGTTTGCGATAGACGCCATCGGGATCCACGACTGATTTGTCGATGGAGGTGCTTTTGACCACAGAGCCTTCGGGTGCCAGGTTGCCGCGCGGGAAGGTGACGGTGCTGGTGAGGCCGCGCTGACGTGCGCTGGCGGGATCCATAATCACTTGATTTGGATCAATACCATCAACCTGTTGCAGATGGGCACGCAGTTGATGCCGCCGGGTGCTATCGGCCCATTCGTCCAAAAGTTCGCCTAATGTGCGATTGTGGACGGTGAGGGCATTGAGGCGGAGCAAGCCTAATTCACGCAAATGGAGCATGACTTCGGGGACACCCCCGGCAAGGTAGACCTGCACCGTGGGATGCCCGACCGGGCCATTGGGCAAGGCATCCACAAGGCGTGGCACGCTGCGGTTGATGCGCGTCCAATCATCGACTGTGGGACGGGGCAGACCCGCGGCATGGGCAATGGCGGGAATGTGAAGCAGCAAGTTTGTGCTGCCGCCAAAGGCAGCGTGAACCACCATCGCGTTGTGGATTGCGTCTTCGGTCAGAATGTCGGTCGTGGTGCGCCCATGCTTGAAGAGTTGGATGAGTGCCTGTGATGAGCGTGTGGCGAGGTCGAGCCAAATGGGTTGACCCGAGGGAGCCAATGCTGAATGGACGAGTGACAGCCCTAATGCCTCGGCGACGACTTGGCTGGTGGCAGCAGTCCCCAAGAATTGGCAACCACCGCCTGGACTGCCACAGGATTTGCAGCCCAATTCGGCTGCTTCTTCCACTGTAAGTTCGCCGTGGGCAAAGCGCACGCCGATGGTTTGGACTTTACCCGAGTCTTCGCCTTCGGTGGGGGGGAGGGTGACGCCGCCGGGGACGAGGATGGTGGGCAGATTGTGTTGGGCTGCCAGGGCAATCATCATAGCGGGTAGCCCTTTGTCACAAGTGGCAATGCCCATGGCACCTTTGCGCGTGGGTAGCGAGCGCACCAGGCGGCGCAGAACAATTGCTGCATCGTTGCGATAGGGGAGACTGTCCATCATGGCGACTGTGCCTTGGCTGCGACCATCACAGGGATCGGTGACGTAGGCTGCAAAAGGGATTGTTCCCTGGGCCTTAAATTCGCGGGCTGCGGCTTGCATGAGCAACCCAACTTCCCAATGGCCTGTGTGATAGCCGAGTGCAACCGGCGAACCATCTGGGGCGCGAATGCCTCCCTGTGTACTGAGTATGAGAAACTCGGGTTGGCGCAGGGTACGTGGCTCCCAACCCATGCCAGCGTTTTGCGTCATGGCAAAGAGATCGCCGCTGGGTGCGTTGAGCAGAAGTTCGGCATCTAGGGGCAAGCTGCCTGAGGGGCCGGGTGCGTTTGTTGTAATTTGGTAGAGGCTAGGGTCGGTGCTGTCAACAGGAACCGAACCGTTTGTTTGGCTGGTCATAAAGTCCTCAAGAATCGTGCTTCGTGAACGAGTAAATACATTTCGATAGGAGTCACGCAGTTCCACCTTTTTCGGAACTTCAAACATCAAGAGAGATCTGCTTCTAAAATACGTAAATCTACGCAATGATCAGGGCAAAGTGCTGCACGCTTGACCTTGTGCGACAGAATTAAGCCGGTTGATGAGCAAGAACGGCTCAACTTGGTCTTGCATATAAGGTGGTCTGGCGGTACATGTGGGTATCTGTCTCTATTTTGCCCCAAACGGGACTGTTCAGCAAGGGAGGGGTATGCTACGATTGGCCCTATCCTAGCTATCTAGAATGCATTGTTCACCCATTGATCAACCTAATTATTCATAACTGATTGCAATAGACAAAGATGTGCGTTTACGCAGGAAGGAGAGGCGCATGAGCCAGTCAGAGCGCCCGTTGTTAGCAATTACCTTGGGTGATCCCGCTGGGATTGGCCCGGAGGTGATCCTCAAGGCATTGCAAGATGAGTCCGTTTATGTGCACGCTCGCCCGCTGGTGGTGGGGGATGGCCGCGTTTTGGCGCGTGCCCAGACATGGGTGGGTGGCACACCTCTTGTATTGGAGACGGTCACTGATCCCGACCAAGGGAGTTATGTCTCTGGGACGCTAACACTGCTGGATTTGCAGAATGCCGATCCGGCAGCGATTCCACCAGGGCAGATTAGCGCCGCCGCTGGCAAAGCCGCTGTGGAGTATGTCTTTGCGGCGTGTGACCTGGCAACGGCAGGCAAGGTAGATGCAGTGGTGACTGCGCCTTTGAACAAAGAAGCCATGCACTTAGGCGGCTATAAATATCCAGGGCATACAGAATTGCTGACGGATCGCACAGGCGCGACCAAAGTCAGTATGCTTTTGGTGGGGCCGAAATTGCGCGTGGTGCATGTGAGCACGCATGTGTCGTTGCAAGAAGCCATTCGTCGTGTGACGACTGCGCGCGTGCGTGAGGTGATCCAGATTGCACAGGAATCTTGTGTGGCCCTGGGCATTGCGAATCCACGTATTGCCATTGCAGGGCTGAATCCCCATGCCAGTGAGAGTGGCCTTTTTGGCAATGAAGAAGCCACTGCCGTGGTTCCGGCAATTGCGGCTGCACGCACTGATGGTCTCAACGTTTCGGATCCAATGCCCCCAGATACGATCTTCTTGAGAGCGGTCAAGGGTGAATATGACATTGTGGTTGCCATGTATCATGACCAGGGGCATATCCCCATGAAGCTATTGGCCTTTGATAGCGGTGTGAATGTGAGCATGGGGTTGCCGATCATTCGCACGTCGGTGGATCATGGCACGGCTTTTGATATTGCTGGAAGCGGCAAAGCTAGTTCGGAGAGTATGCTTGCCGCCATTGACGTGGCGGTGCAGATGGCACACGCAAGGAGCCGAGTGTGAGCATGACCAGGAATAGTATGGACAGGGCAAGCATTCCTACTTTAATCATTGTCGCTGACGATCTGACGGGCGCGGCGGATAGCGCTGCGCGTTGTGTGCAAGCGGGGTTGTCTGCCGAAGTGTGGTTGGAGTCGTCGTCCACAGAGAGACAAGCGGATGAGAATAAGCCAGACGTTATCTCTGTCTCCACTGATTCGCGCTTTTTGCCCCCAGACGAGGCGGCGCAGCAGGTGCAATCTCTGTTAGCGACAATGGCACCAGATTCAGTGACAGGCGTGACTTGGTATAAGAAGATCGACTCCACATTGCGGGGCAATTTGGGCGCGGAATTGGAAGCAATGCTGCACGCGATGCCATCCCTGTGCGCGGCGATCTCTCCCGGCTTCCCTTCCCAGGGACGGGGATTGGAGGAAGGCAAGCTAGTCTATGCCGATGCGCCCCTGCGCCATTTGCCTACACTGTTGGCTGAACAGAGTGAACTGCCTGTGGGCACGATTGGTCTCCAGATTGTGCGCACAGGCGTGGGTGCTCTGCGAGAAGCGTTGGATGAGCGACGTGCTCAAGGGGAACGGCTGTTGGTGGTGGATGGCATGAGCGATGCTGACTTAGCTATAATTGTTGCTGCCTCTGTTGGTGCCTCTGTTGTCAACTCGAATGAAGCCAGTGGTTATCTGCTCTGTGGCAGTGCCGGAATGGTGGGGCCGTTGGCTGCGCACTTGGCGTCACAAAAGCCGATTTCAA
>JBBQIG010000408.1:0-5370 GCA_038324715.1 Anaerolineae bacterium
TTCCTCAATGGGCTGCCATCTTCCATTAGCCTGGTCGGTCAGCTTGATGATGAGGCACGTCTGTTGGCGGTGGCAAAGGCCTATCAGATGACAACCGATTTTCACACGCTTCAACCACCTCTCTTCAGCGTATAAGGCTCAGGGGGGTGACAGGGACTCTACTTCTGGCGTTTGGCAACGTGTTGAATTGGGTCTATAATCGGCATTAACAGTGGCTGTATCCAAGTTTAATATTACAAGTTTGGCATGATGAGTTTGGCATAAGGTGAAGGGGGAGAGCGATGGGTGAGATCACATATTATGTGAACGGTGCATTTGTACCGGCGACGCAGGCTGTGTTGCCACTCAACGACTTGGGCATTGTACGTGGCTATGGGGTCTTTGACTTGCTGCGTACCTATGGCAAAACGCCATTTAAGCTGCGCGAGCATATTCACCGGCTTGAAAGCTCGGCAAGTCAGATTGAGTTGGAGATGCCATGGAGCACAGAGGAATTAGAAGAGATTGTGTTGCAGACCTATGCCCACAATGATGTTGCTGATGCCTCCATTCGTATTGTGGTGACAGGTGGGCCGTCGGATAATTACATGACGCCCCAGAACAATCCTTCTTTGGTGGTCATGGTGCAGCCAATTGCGCCCTATCCTGCCCATTATTACACCGAGGGAAGCAAGGCAGTGAGTACGCTAGTTGAGCGCACGATGGCGACTGTTAAGAGCTTGAATTACATTGGCGCAATTATTGCCATGAATGACGCGGGCAAGAGCGGTGCGGTCGAAGCGATTTATTTGGATCCTTATGACCGGTTGACCGAAGGGACGCGCGCAAACTTCTTTGTGATACGCGGCGATCGATTAATTACCCCGCGCGAAGGGGTGTTGAAGGGCATTACACGTCAGGTTGTAATGGAAGTTGCCTCTGATAACTTCGAGGTAATTGAAGGCCCCATTCATTACCATGACCTTTCTTCAATTGACGAAGCCTTTTTGAGCAGCACAACCAAAGAAGTGCTGCCGGTTGTGCAGATCGATGAGCATCCGATCGGCACAGGCAAGGTGGGGCCAAAGACTCAGTTACTGATTGATCTGTTTAAGGCCTATGTGAAGTCGGTTGATAATCCTGTCGCGGCATAGGGGGTAGGTTCCTTCAAGTCGAGTAGTTCTGCAACGGATGAACCTTCCTTGGAGCTCCAAGGAAGGGGTACTACCAATAGTAATAGTAGCGCCCACTTGAGTTTTCGGTGGGCGTTTTTTATTGGCAGGGTGGGGCTAGTGAGGTGTAGCGGTGTTGGTTGTCAGGTCTAGGATGAATAGTTCGCCCTGGTCATTCTGTAATTGGATTTGATCAGGTGTAGACCAGGCGAGGGGGACGAGCAAGCGGTCATCTTGTTCAATCAGCGGGTTGACGCTTATATCGTTCATGTCGAGCAGATAGATGGAGCTTGCTTCTGCCCATCCACCGGCGCACGGAGTATGGGCAACGGCAAATGCGAACTGCTTGCTGTCGGGTGACCAAACAATGCTGCCCAATTGATCGATGCGATTTGGGCCAAGCAGGGGGACAATATTGACGCTGACATAGTCGCCGGTACTGAGATTGCGAATAATTAAGCTGGTCTCGCCAGTGGCGAGATAGGCGATGTACTGCTCGTCTGGGGCTAACCCCATTACCGTTGTAGTGTTGGGGGGAACTACTTCATGTGTCTCACCTGTTGCTAGATCAACCTGATAAAGGTCGGAACTGTTATTGAACAAGCCGCAGCCGTCCGACTGCGGACGGTTGGTGTAGTAGAATCGGCTATTGTCTTGAGACCATGCGAATGGTGTAACAACGGTGTAGCCTAACCCGCTGGGATAAGCCCCATCCACCAAAGTATAGCGGGGCGAGCCGCTTTGATGTTCGACAACAAGTCTTTGGGTGTATTCTGCCTCACCAAGCGTCATGGTGAGGATTGCCGTGGCGAACCATTCTCCATTGGGTGAGGTTGATTCCTCTATGGACGTGGTTTCGGGATTGGGATTAGTTGATTCGCTGCTACTATCTTGGGCGTCCTCTGTCATTAGGGGCGATGGAGCCTGGGCTGATAGCTGAATTGGAGATCTAATTGGCGACTGCACCGCTGGCTGGATGGGGAGCTGGACAGGTGTACAGCCGCTATTCAAGAGCAAAAAGGTAGTCAGAAGTATCAACAGCCAACCTAGACGGCTGGGGAATTGAATTGACATGGGTCCTCCTCTCCGCACAGCGGGAGACTATCATCGCATTTGCAATCTTCTGGTGATAGAGCAGTAGCGACAGGTTACAGACGGTGTTTCTTTGCAAGGGTGTTTCTATGCAGAGGACGTCGAGGTTTATTCACAAGTTCCGCAGAAATCGGCATGTTGTTGACATAATTTGCGCCACAAAATAAAGTGCGCCAGGAGTTTTCACTGGCGCACTTATAACATTCAATTGTGAAACGTGTGATTCTACAAACAGGTGCTACAAATAGGCTTTATGCTGCTAAAGAAGCTTCCGCTGCGCGAGCCTGCCTGAGTGCTGTCTCGTAGACTTCGTAATGTTCACCTTCTTTTTCATCGGGGTCTACCAACTTCAACCACATTGCCTGGTCTGGGCGATCCCCGGCGAGGACACGGCGGCTGCCCTTGAGATCGCTGACTGGATCGTGCCAGCGCACTTCACCTGCTTGCAGCAAGATATACTCGCCCGCATATTTGTCAACCAGTTCACGTTTGTGGTCTTGGTAATAGAGTGCCTGCTCGGCAGTGGTGCGCCGCCAACTGATGTTGGTTTCTCTTGAATCCGTTAGCGCAGCATAGAATTGACCGAGGGGACGCTGGACTTCTGATTGGAAATCAATCTCGTCAAGGTTGACTGTGCCAAAGCCTTGTTCTGCCGCCACCAAAAGCGAGTTGCGGTCGCGGTGGTAGGGGGGTGTGAGCCAATCGCTTTGTGGATCCGCACCCATGAGATATCCACCACAGGCATCGGTGGCAATCGTGTTGTCTCCGGCGATGAGGGCATTTGGTGTCTGGGTGGGGCTTTCGTCGCGGCCATTGCCCCATTCGCGCCCTGCCTGACCAATGAGTGCATCGACGATGTTGAGCGTTGGGTTAAAGATGCGCCCCAGGTCAGCCAACATATAGGGCATACGTACAAGATGGTGATAGTAGGTGCGTGTGTTGCCGTGGGGCTCACCTGGCATTAGCCCAAAAAGATTTTTGAGTGATAGCGTAATGCCCATAAAGGCGTGATTCTTGATCTTGGCGACGGAGATGAATTCATCCACATCGACTGCACTTTCGGGCAGGAGATATTGGCTAAACATCTGACCGCCACCGGGTACGCTGACCATACGATAAGGAGGCTTAGTGCCATCCACATGGGTTACATCAAACTCACGCAGCAGGGGCAAGACCGTGCCCGTCACCAGGGGGTCAGTGCCCTCGTACATGGCATAGAAGCTAACATCGGTGTGAATAATCTCGGCAGTGGTACGTTCGCGCAACAAGCGCAACACAGCGCGCGCCACTTTGGCGCTCACCAATTGTTGCAGTTGACCGTGGGCAAAGACCCACCGATCCACAGGCTTGTCTTGGTTGAATTTGATGCCAATGCGTTTGGCCTTGGCTAGCTTGTCCCACGCTTCCGTCAACGGATCGGTGGCGCGCTTCAAGGCTTGATAGACTTCTTCATCACTGGCGCGATGGTCACAATGGACAGCACGCACTCGATATTGCTTGTCGGCATTTTCGCTGACATCTTTACTGGCGGTTGACATGGCGTAAAGCCTCCTAATCATGGGAACTTGGGGAGATGCAAACTTGGAACGGTCAACAGAAATGCTAGGCAACCTGGGCGGCAATGGCGACGATCACACCGAGGATCATCAGCCAGCCAAAGCGCTCGTGCAAGGTTGCCGTGCCGCGCAGTACCTTGTTCAGTCGTGCAGGTGCATCATGGATCGATGCTGTGCGGATTAAGTCAATGGCACTGGGCAATGTTAATAGGGCAAGCAGCACAAACGGTGGTGCCACGCGTAGTAATACTAATACAAGTAGCAAAAGATAGCTACCCCCGACCAAAATGTAATACTCCCAACGGCTTGCTTTACGCCCTAAAATGTTGGCAAGAGTGCGTTTATTCTTTGCGCGATCAGCATCCAAGTCGCGCATGTTGTTGGCGTGGAGAATGGCGGCAACCAGCAAGCCCACGGGCGCAGCAATCCAAATGACTGCTGGCGAGATGCTCTGGGTCATGACGAAATAGCTGCCCAAGACAATCACAGGCCCCATGAAGATAAAGACCACAATTTCACCGAGCCCTGTGTAGGCAAAGGCTGCGGGGCCTGCTGTATAAAACCAACCAGCCAAGACGCTAAAGATGCCCAGATAGAGGATAAAGAGGCCGCGCGTGGCGACGAGGTAAAGTCCTAGACTGGAACCCAAAGCAAAACAGATAACGCCTCCCCAAAAGACTTGCTGTGGGGTCAACATACCCTCTTTAAGTGCCCGATTTGGCCCCAGCGACTCCTGTGTATCCGCACCCTTTTTCCAATCGTAATAGTCATTGGTGAGGTTGGTGCCTGCATGGATCAAGACTGAGCCGAGTAAGGTCACGGCAAAGAGCCACCAATTCCATGCGCCGTCATAGGCTGCGAGGACACTGCCCAAAACGACTGGTGTGGCGCTGGCGGTGAAACTAAAGGGGCGAACTGCCAACCACCAAGTGCGAACAAAGCGACGTAACACAGGTTCATCCTCCAAACGGCGGGCACGGCGATTGGTTGAGGCAGCGGCGCGCCAGGGCAAGAGCTGTCTTTCCAGCTCCAGCATAAAGGTATTAAAGACCCAACCAATCAGCGCAACGACAATTAATCCCGCGAAGATGGTTGAAATGTCATAGAGTTGGTAGCTTTTCCAAATCAGCGCGCCGATGCCACCTTGCGGCAGCAAAAGCTCAGTACCGACAATCACGGTGAGCGCAAAACCCAGTCCTAGATTGATGCCATTCAAAATGCTTGGGAGCGCGGCGGGCAAGGCTACACTCCAGATCAGATCCCAGCGGTTTGCGCCATTGTTACGTGCAATGTCGAAGTAACGTTCCTCTACATTTAACACGCCAGCCATGGTGTTGATGACTACCAGGAAGAAGACCGAAATCACAACAATGGCATATTTACTGGTCTCACCGATGCCAAAGAGAATCACCACCATTGGCACCAATGCAATCTTGGGCACGGGGTAGAGGGCAGCGATGAGCGGCGAGAGAATAATGCGTGTCATGCGGCTCATGCCCATCACTAAGCCAATCAACACGCCAGGGATGGTTGCCAGCAGAAAGCCGATGACCATGCGGCGCAGGGTGACA
>JBBQIG010000409.1:0-5352 GCA_038324715.1 Anaerolineae bacterium
GACCGCAGCCAAACCCGCTGGTCTATACGCACCCACGCGTCTACGCGGTTACGCGCCTAGTCGCTTATGCATACATGCGTATACTCTCAATATATATATCATCTGTCAACCCTTTTGCAACAATGTGGGTAGGGCAATCGCGAACTATGAAATCTATAGTGGAATAACGCTAGAATCTTCAGAGTTGCTGCCAAGTGCAGCCCACCCTCCCGCCCGTTACGGGCAAAATTTAGTCACTATTGGGTTGGATCAAGCGTTTATTGTCAGTTCTGGCGCATTTCTTTAAGGTACGCGATTGCCCTAACAATGTGGGTCTGTCCCACGATTAGGCAAATCTTGTCCACCACGCTCTGTCAACCTTTGACAACCTGCACGCCTAAAACTTGGAACGCACCTGTACAATGCCATCTGCTTTCTAAACCATCCTCTATTCTGCAACTTTACAGGATACTTTACAGGATGCATGGGTGTGGATGGTTCATTCGTGCGGCGAACTTGTCCGTTGAGAAGGGGCTATCTATAATAGAAACTTGCTTGGGCATCAGCACAAGATTAAAGACCAAATCAAACGATGCTAGAAGGACTTTGGGTATGACGGAAGTAGCGCGTGAATATGAGTTTTCGCCAGAAGTTCTCTTTCAGCCTATGGGCGACGAGGCTGTGCTTCTGAATTTAAGCGACAACCACTATTACGGCTTGAATGAAGTCGGAGCACGACTGTGGGAGTTGTTAAGCGAACAGGGTCAGTTGGAGCCAGTACTCGCTCAGTTGCTCACAGAGTTTGAGGTGGACGAAGATACCTTGCGCCAAGATATTGCTACCCTGATTGATGAGCTAGTCAACCGCCAGATGTTAACACGGGCAGAGCACGGATAGAGTAGGAGACATTCCCTCACTTCTCTACCTACTTTACCTAGCTGAGTCATCTGTTTTGCGCCAATAGACACCCATCCGATCAATATCTTCGATAGGCTCTTGGATGCCATGTTGCTCGCGATAATCGTGAACAGCCTGACGACAGGTATCTAAGTTGTAGTCATCCACGATCACAAAACCACCTGGGGCGACTTTGTCATAGAGGGCATTGAGCACCTGCCATGTGGATTCATAGAGGTCGCCATCCAATCGTAGCAGAGCCAACTGTTCAATCGGGGCTGTGGGTAGTGAATCTTTAAACCAGCCGGGTAAAAAGCGAACTTGTTCATCCAGTAACTGATATTGGTCAAAATAACGACGCACCTCAGCTTCAGAGATAGCTAACTTGAAGGAAAGTTCTTGCCATTGACGATCCATGGGAAATTGTGCCAGATCAGGTTGGGGCAAGCCCTGGAAGGAATCAGCCACCCAAACAGTGCGGTCAGTGACTTGATAGGCAGCCAGAATTGCGCGCATAAAGATGGTTGCACCCCCACGCCAAACACCTGTCTCAATGCAGTCACCGGGAATACCGTCTGCAATGACCTGCTCTAAACATGACTGAATATTGTCCATGCGCCGCAATCCAATCATCGTTGCCGCATGTTTTGGCACATCCCGTCCAAATTCACGGACTTTTGGAATATAGACTCTGTCTTGATAGCCCTTGATCTGGGCGGCATACAGAGGCGGGTCCTCCGTGAGTACACCCGTCAGTGAGCGTTTGATCAGGTTGAGATATAGATCACGTGGCGTTGGGGTAGAATTTGTACTCAATTGTTGTTTCGTCATTCTCAAAATACACCTACAAAAGTGGGTTCGTATGAGTGGATTTATCGCAATTCTAAATTTAGCGGGTGCGCCCGTAGATGGACAATGGCTCCAGGAAGCAACCCAATGGCTGGCTTTTCGCGGGCCAGATGCCCAAAAATCCTGGCATGAAGGGAGCATTGGGCTAGGTCATGCCTTGCTCCGCACCACCTTTGAGGATTCTTACGATCAACAGCCCGCTACTTTGGATTCTCATGTTTGGCTGGTGGCTGATGCGCGATTGGATGACCGCACACGGTTGTTGGATGAACTGCGCGCGCGCGGGAGAAACATTGCGCCAGAGACATCCGATTCCCTTTTTATTCTACATGCCTACCACCTTTGGGGCGAGGCTTGTTTAGATCATCTTGCCGGCGATTTTGCATTTGTGCTATGGGACGGAAGAAGCCGTCACCTATTCTGTGCGCGCGATCAGATGGGTGTAGTCCCACTCTTTTATGCACAAGTTTATGCACAAGCGGGTCAGACACTGATTGTAAGCAATACGCAGCGCCTGTTACTGCAATTCCCCGGTGTTACCACGCGCATTAACGAAGATGCCTTGGTTGACTTTGTACTTTTCCAAAGCAACCTGGAAACAGATTCTACCATTTATGCACAAGTCCGTCGTCTGCCACCAGCCCATAAATTGTGTGCAACCGTTGATGGGTGTGAGGGGGGCGAGATTGAAGGCGACAAACGAGGGCACGCAATCGCCACGCATGGAATAGAGATTCGCCGCTATTGGCAACTGCCTGAAGATGTGGAAATTCTGCGACCTCGACATCCCCAAGAAGTTGTCGAACACTTTCGCTCTCTTTTGGAGCAAGCGGTAGCCGACCGCCTGCGCACCTCGCGCGCCACCAGCGCCCTAAGCGGCGGGCTGGATTCTACCAGCGTCGCCGCACTAGCCCAGCGCCTGCTGCAAGCCCAAACGCAACCCGGTGAATTGCGCGCTGCCACCACGGTCTATCGCGAGTTGATCCAAGAGCAAGAAGGACTCTTTGCCCAACAGGTTGCAGATCATTGTGGCTTTACCACCCAGCAATATATAGCCGAAGAGTATCTCTTGCGCTCGCCCAACCTTGACCCTCTTTTCCCCGACGTTGAGCCGTGGACAGTGCGCGATCTGTGGTCAGACACTGCCATCCGCACGGATATGGCAGATTTTTCTCGTATCTACTTAGCTGGCTTTGGCGGCGATCCACTGTTTCACTTTGCCCAACTACCGTGGGCAACGGCCCTACGTCTGGGCCAATGGCGCATCATTGCGCGCGACCTGCGCTCTATGGGTCGCAATCGACGCAACCGCCAATTACTGGAGAAGCTAGAAGCATATCAACGTCAACTGATTGGACCAGACCTCGCGGCGCGGGTGAATATTGCTGAGCGCCAAGCTCGCTTTCGCCAGCTCCTACAGCGTCACGACCAGCGTCGCGGAATGACCTTTGCGCCCCTGTGGGAAACAATCTTTCGCGTGAGTGATCCAGGCTTTACATGCGACCCTATCAAATATCGCTTTCCTTTCTTTGATCTGCGCTTGGTGGAATTTATGCTGACCCTACCGCCCGATCCGTGGTGTCGAAAAAAGTACCTGCTGCGCGAGGCCATGCGCGGTCTGCTACCTGAAAGTGTCCGCCAACGACCAAAGACCATCTTGGGTGACTTTCCCCACTTTAAGATGGTCCAGAAACATGGCGTGCCAACGTGGATGCACGAGTTAATCGCTCAACCAGGGCTGGGCTCCTATGTGAACCTGGCACAGGTACAGGATCAACTTGCTACCCCTGAAAAGCTGGACTCCACCACCTTCTCTGCCCTCTTTTCCACATTGGGACTGGCAAATTGGTTGCGTGGGGTGGATCGGTTGCCTACAAGATAGGTGGAATCTTTCCGAGCAGTCTGTCATTTATGTCATTCTAATGGTATTTGAAAGATTGCCATGGAAAGCCTCGCATGGTATGATCGGATTGTCAGCTTTTGCTACTGTTCTACGGTTCTCCAGCGCAATGTTTTCTGTCGAACGGTGAGTTGCATGTAACATAGACTCGACAATTACGCGCTAGCCTTAAGCAGCAATGCACCATGCGAAGTTTCAATTTTGCAAAGTTTCAACAGCGTCCATCATCTTGTCGGTTTCAACCCAGACTTCAACCAGAAAGGCTTGATTGCATGTCTAACAAGCAACAAACAACCACACCAAGCGTCCAGCCAACTCGCAAGCCCTATGTTGCACCACGATTGGAGTTGTATGGTGCGGTGGGCGAACTCACGAAAGCTACGTTTTACCAGTTTGGTGGTTCTGATAATGGAATCTATACGTCCGTAGCTTAACCTTATCGTTTTGTTGAATTTTGGCTCTAAATTTGAACAAACAATTGTTGTTGGTAATCGTGCCCAATGAGATTACCAATAACAGTTGTTTCTCTTTGCTTGAGGTTTTTTCGTGAAATTTGTCTACGAGCTGTATGGGCTTCGTGTTGTTACAAATTGGCCGCGCCACCTGGCGCAATCTCTGACACTTCATGAAGATAGTCAAGCTGACATCCTGCTTACCTTCTCCCAATCCGCACCCACTCCCACGCTTCACGCCGACCTGCCCTGGCATCTGTTAAGTGAACGCCATGACCATGACAATGACCGCTTGCTCCTGATTTGGTCTGCCGAACTGGATTCAACATTTTTCTATAAGCTCACTCTTTCCTCTGTCGATGCCTCGGTCAATGTCTTGATTACCAAGCCATCTGATCAATCTTCCCCTTTACAAATTGAGGTCTATTGGGAGCCTGTAGCTCCACCCACCCCCGAAGATGTGCAAAACCTCACCACCTGGGTCTTTGATATCGCGCTGGGCTATGCGGTGCGTTTGCTCGTGCCTGCCAACTTGCATGGGAGCGCGTTGGCAATTGACGGCAGAGTGATCGTCTTGTTGGGCAACAAAGGCGCGGGCAAATCAACCCTTACTGCAGCAATGGTGCGTGCAGGAATGCCCATGCTCGCCGACGATCATGTTGCAATTTGGCCGCGCGAGGGGGAATTTTGGGTGGAGCCAGGTGCGCCTCGCTTGCGCTTATGGCCTACCAGCCTTCCGGTCATAGGGCTTGCGGTGGAGAAGTTGCCACGTCTCTATAGCTTTCAAGAAAAGCGGCTCTTCTCCTTGTCACCCGTCAAGAGTCCAGAAAGAACAGGCGGGCACGCCGAGTTCCAATCCACGGCATTACCCTTGGGCGCAATCTATCTCTTAGAGCCACGCGACCCAGAGCGCCATGAAGTGGCGATTGTGCCAACCGCTGCCAAAGTTGCCCTGCACGAATTGATGCTAAAGCGCTTTGGCATGCTCTATGCTGGCACCGAACATGCGCGCGCCGAGTTGACGGTGTTGGCACAAGTTGCCCAAAGCATTCCTATTCGACGCACTTATCGCCCAGATGGATTGACGACCCTGTCCCATCTCATCCAGTGCCTTGCCGAAGATTTTGCCACGCAAGTCAACCGTTAGTTAAAGCTCGAAAAGCGCTATGCCGAACACAATGCCAAGAGCGATGTCCGCTAACAGACCCACGCCGCGCGTCTCAGTTCTAACGGCCATTTACAACGGCGAACGATATCTCGACCTCGCCATCAGTT